>JANTGY010000063.1 GCA_024762695.1 Anaerolineae bacterium | reverse complement strand
CAAGTTGTTAACTTGTCCGGGCAAGATAACATCTTGCCCTACAGCAGCAGTCATTTTCATTTATTTGATGGTGGGCAATTGCCCGTGTTGTCTCCTGCGAAAATGTAAGGCGATTTGGCAAATCGCCACCCGATTTGCCAAAGGGTGTGTTTCATCTCAGTTGATGTATCGGGAATTCCAATTCCCGATACACGCACTTTTCTCAACTCATTTGAAATGGACCCTTAACCAAATCGCGCTACGGTTTTCATCCATTCGTGGTTGCCGGAGGCGCGTGGTGTCCCCCCTGAAATGTGGTTGAGATTAATCTAAACACACATATCCCAGATTCAAGTTGACACAAGGAAACTGATACCAGTATACTTTGTTTATGTTAATGGGGAGATTAATCCCTGGCAACGGAATACCTGTCCCTACCAGCAAGAAAAGAGAATAGTCCTCGCTCAATTAAATTACAAAAGGAGATTCCCATGACCGTCACATACGCCGACAAACCCTGGATTAAACATTATGATCCTGGCGTACCTGAAATGGTTGACATCCCCAACCATTCCTTGCATCATTTCCTCACCGAGTCCGCCCAAAAATACCCCGATCATCCCGCCATGATTCTAAAAGGTAAAAGCGTCAGCTATCGTCAGTTAGATGAAGAAACCGACGCTGTAGCTGCCGCCCTTATTGCCAACGGGTTCAAAAAAGGGGATCGCGCCGTCATTTACATGCCCAACACCCCCCAATTCGTCATTAGCTACTTCGGCATCCTCAAAGCAGGGGGCATCGCCATCGCCACCAACCCCCTTTACACAGAGCGCGAACTAGAACACCAGTTGGCTGACTGCGGCGCCGAAACCGTCTTCGTGATGAGCTTGTACTACAACACACTTAAAAATGTCCAAAAAGCGGGTAAAACCAAAATCAAACGCGTCATCGTCACCAATATCAAAAACTATCTACCAGGGATGCTCAAAATTCTCTTTAGTCTGCTCAAAGAAAAGAAAGAGGGCCACCACGCAGTTCTCGAACCTGGCGATATACACTTTCAGGATTTCCTGGCAGCCGGTAAACGCGCCCCCAAACCCAACGTAGACGTAACCGGCGACGACATCGCGTTGCTTCAATATACTGGCGGCACCACCGGTCTGGCCAAGGGCGCTGTTGGCCTGCATCGCAATCTTGTAGCCAACACCTATATGTTAGAATCCTGGCTGGATTGGGAATACGCTAATGAAGTGTTTCTGGGAGCCATCCCATTCTTCCATGTTTATGGCATGGTAACAGCGATGATCTTCTCTATCGCCACAGCGGGGACCCTGATTATCATCCCCAATCCGCGCGACCAGAAAGATCTATTAAGCAGCATTAACAAATACCAGCCGGGCATTTTCCCCGGCGTGCCCGCTCTCTACATTGCCATCAACAATAACCCAGACGTAGCCGCCGGGAAATACAATGTCAGATCCATTCGCGCCTGCATCTCCGGATCGGCTCCGCTGCTGGTAGAGACGAAGAAACGGTTTGAAGAACTTACCGGAGGCACGTTGGTAGAAGGGTTCGGCATGACCGAGACATTAGTCGCCACCCACGCCAATCCCATCAAAGGCGAAAATCGGGCCGGCTCGATTGGCATGCCGCTCCCCAATGTTGAGTGCCGTATTGTGGATGCTGACATGGGCGAGAAAGTCTTGCCGGTTGGCGAAATTGGCGAGTTAATCATCAAAGGGCCAATGGTCATGCAAGGCTACTGGCAAATGCCCACCGAAACAGCCAACACCTTGCGCGACGGATGGCTTTACTCTGGCGACATCGCCCGCATGGATGAGGATGGCTATTTCTATATCGAGGATCGCAAGAAGGATATGATTATTGCCGGCGGCTACAACATTTATCCGCGAGAAGTGGAGGAAGTGTTTGCTAATCATCCAGCGGTGATGGAAGTCTCTGTGGCCGGCGTGACCGATCCGCGACGCGGCGAAACAGTTAAGGCCTGGATTGTTAAGCATCCTGGTAACCCCGTTACAGAAGAAGAGTTGATTGAGTGGAGCAAAACGCAGTTAGCTAAATACAAATATCCACGTATTATTGAGTTCCGCGATGAACTACCTAAAACGACGGTAGGCAAAGTGCTGAAGCGCGAATTGGTGAAAGAGCACGAAGCGGCGGCTGGTTGATATCGACACCTATTTTTTTCATAGTTGTTAGTTAAGGACTGGAGACTAGAGATTGGAGACGGACCGAGTCGCCAATCTCTAATCTCCAGTCTCTATTTTCCTCAAGCAGTACTCATGAGTAGTTTTGACGATAGTTTGTTTGTAGATCGGGTCAAGAAGTTAAAAGGGTTTGAAAAGCTGCTGCAGCCTCAAACGCGCCAATCGGTCATGGTAATTGAGGCGGCGCCGGATATGGGCAAGACGTGGCTTGTCGGTAAAATGCGTCAACTTTGCCAAAACCCGACGATCAATGCGCCAGTTGCCCACATTGATTTTCGCAATCCGCGCGAGATTCATGAGATTCAAGATGTGTTGGGGCTGGTGCGGTTGCTGCGTAATAAGTTAGATAGCGACGCGTATTTTGAGCCGTTGAATGACGCTATCAGTAATTTCACAGTGTCTGATTTAGGCAGCGGAACGCGTGAACTGGCCGGCTTGCGCCAAAAGATCGAAAATTTTTTTAATTTAGATGAGCTGCAAGGTCTTTGTTTTGACCTGGGCATTGTTTATGATAATTTGGCGGGCGACACGCTGTTTGCCAAGTCGCGCAGTTTAGCCGCCTATTGTTTGCGACGCGATATGGTTAAGCTGTTGGTTGACGCTTGCACGGCCGTTCGTCCTGAAGTGGATTGGCGTGAAGGGTTAGACGACTTTTGGGCTGGCGCCGGAACGGCCGTCGCCCCCTCCGACAACGCCCCCCTCCGCGCTGACAGCGAAATGGAACGTCGCCACGCCGAGCGGCAGATATCCAATGCCTTTTTCACCAGTATGGCCGCTGTGTTGGTTGATAAGCAGCCGGTCGTTTTACTGTTCGACGCGCATGAAGCGGCCCCCCCTGAAGCGCAGCGTTGGCTGCGCGATGAACTACTGCCGCGTTTGGGCGACGAACCGCTCAAAGACCTCGTCGTTATTCTTACTGGTCGCAAAACGCCGGATTTGACCGATTTAGCGATCAAGTCGTTAATTGTCGAAACCGATCTGGCTCCCTTTGTCGAGGCCGACATCCGCGAATATTTTGAGGAGCGGCGCCACATCACCGACCTGGATATTCGCACAATCATTCTCACCAGCGGCGGCGTTCCCGGCGCGTTAGCGATGATGGCCGACCACGCCATGCCAACGGCCGTTGACGACGACGATTTTTTTAGTGATTTGTAGATAGGAACTAGGGGCTGGGGGCTGGGGGTTAGTTACCAAACCCTAGCCCCCAACCCCCATCATCATGACCCAAAGCACCACCGAAACCATCACCTTCTTCCTGGAGAAAATCCTCAACGACGTTCATCCGCTGATGGCCGAGGGGATTTATCTGGCCGCCGTGCCCCATTGGTACGACGAAGAGGTGTTTGCGGCAATTCGGCATCGGGACGACGGCCGTAACCAGGGACTCATCGAACGCCTCACCCGCTACTCCTTCATCATGCGCTGGGAAGAGGATGACGGCCGTCAAATCTACGCCGTCCGCGCCGAAGAACGATTACTCATCCAGCGCCACTGGATCGCCAAAGACCCCGCCGCTTACCGGGAGGCCCACCGCCGCGCCCTGGCTTATTGGGAAGCTAATCCCGATCCCAATCCCTTCGCCCACGCCCAAAACCGCCTTTACCATCAACTTTTTGTCGATCGGGACGCCGCCATTGATTATTTGATAGACCGTTTTCGCGCCTACCACAACGACCGCCAATTGGCGGCTATCGAGCGGCTGTTGGACACAGTGGACAAAGCCCGTTTTTATCTCACCTTGCTCAATGAAACGGCCGTAGACCTCGACGATCTAACGGCCCATTTACGCGCCCGATTGGCTCAACTACGCGGCGATTGGGTTGACAGCCGGAAACAATTAGAAATCCTACGCAAAAAACCAGACCTGCCGCTGGGATTACAACCCTACGTCGCCCGCGCCTACGGCCACGCCCTGGCCCATACCGGCGACTACGTGGGCGCAATGGCCGAGTACGAAGCGGCGCTGACCATTTTTCAGGAACAAACGGGCGTATCCAGCCCCGCTCTTACAGCCACGACAGCCGATTCAGCCACTTTAGCCGCCGAGCAAGCGCAAACGATGATCGCCCTCGGCGACGCCCACGTCGGATTGGCCGCCTCAGTCCACACCGTTTCCCGCAGCCAAACCGTCCAACAAATTGGCCTGATGAATCAGTTCGAGATCGCATTACGGCCGTTACGCAACCTCCTCGCCGCCATCCTCTCCCTGCCCCTCATCCTCTACCTCAGCCTTTATGTGGGCCGGCGCGTTTGGCATCCCCGCTTTTGGCCCGCCGTCGCCGATCTCGATTGGATCATCGCCCGCCTGTTTGCCAAAGGCGCCCGCTATTACCGCCAGGCCGACCCCATCTTGGAACAGCACGGCGAACCGGGCGAAGGCGTCGCCGCCGATGAGAAGCTGGCCTACCTCACCCTGGCGATGGGCGACGCCGACGGCGCGCAGAGCCAATTCGAGGAGTTGCTGGCCGAAACCGAAGCCCCGCTGGGCGAATACCGGCAGGCAGCCGTGCGCGTCGGGCTGGGTCAGGCGTGGTTACGCCAAAACCAACCCGACCGCGCCCGCGAACAATTGGAACAAGCGCTGCCCACTCTGCAAGAATACGAAGATGAACATCTGGAAGCGACGGCGCGGGCGGCGTTAGCCGAAGCGTTGTACGCTAACGGCGAAAAAGAGGAAGCAATCGGTCAATTCAGCCGCGCCGCCCAACTGCGCCATGCCCAGGGCAACTTGACGGCGGCGACGGACGCGGTAGAACAATTAGAAGATTTTATCAGGACGGATGAGGTTGACGCGAATGTAATGGAGTTGGCGACGGCCGTTTCCCGCAAACTCCCGCAGCGCCAATATGCCGCCCAATTCCGCCACCCGCTCCTCATCCAATTTCGCCGGACGGCGCTGCTGCTGCTGCCCCTCATTTTGCTGCTCATGCCCCTGTTCGTCATCCGTCTGGACAGCGGCGTCGCCTTAACGCCCAGCATCCAATTCAAAGCCGCGCCCATCTTCAACCCGGCCCAAACCGTCTCCTCCCAGCTTAGCCAGGGCGTCACTACCGCCAATGTAGTCGCCGCCACCAACGCCGACCTCATCATCTGGCTGGCTGTCGCTCTCGTCATCGGCTATATTGTCTTATCGTTGGCATTGGGCGTGCTGTTGATTGTGTTCACGCCGCCGCGCACGGTGCAAAGGCGCGGCCAGGCCGCGACCGTTCATCTGAACGAATCGGGCATTCGTTTGGGCGATAAGCATATTTACTGGGCCGATGCGACTGCATTTGTTAAGGGGGATGTGCGGCTGTGGCAACGGCCGTTACCCGACGAATCCGCCTTTGCCCTGGTCAGCCCGCAAGAACGGCTCATCATTCGCGGCAGCGCCAACTGGTACGCCCCCCTGCGCCGCCGCGTCATCGCCAATTTGCCCGATTCGGCGCAAATGATTGACCGCGATTACACACTTTTAGAGAGCAAATTAGGCCGTTTCTACCTCGCCAACGTTATTTTCATCAACCTCATCGCTTTACTAGCCTGGTTATTCCCGGCTCCGCTCTGGCTGGATATTCCCGGCCTGCCCTACAGTTTGGGCGATTTGTACCCTTATTTTTACCTGGGATTGGTTGGCATTCCGGCATGGTGGGCGATTGTACGGCCGTTACGCACCCATCTCAGCCTCGATCCCCACAGCCGCCTGCCCTGGATTATGCTGGGCGCGGGCTTGCTGTTAGCCGTGTTCCAGGCCGTCACCCTTTTCCGCCCTCTGCTTACCGCGCCCAACCTGTATCCGCCTCTCGTCACCCTCATTTTGATGGCCGGCGCCGGCAGCGCAGTTTGGTTGGCGCGAGACAAAAAGCAGCCAATTTATGGAACGGCGCTTCGTGTGGGAACGGCCGTCCTCACCATTGCTGTTGGGCTGCTGATGGCGCTGCTGCTCTGGCGGGAAGTTGGCGCTTACCATTATTTAGTCGTGGGCAACGCCCGCCGCGACCGCGCCCAACTCGTAGTAGAAGCAAACGAAAAAGAAGCCATGCTGTCCGACGCCATAGACGCCTATTCACAAGCCATCAACATCGGGGCTACGCGCATCTTAGGCATTGATGTGCGCACAGCAACCCGTATCCCGTTAGGCATCCCCGAACCGCACAGCTTCACCTGGCTGTCGGCGTTAACCAATCGCGCCGCCCTGCAAGTGCAAATCGGCCGTTATGCCGAAGCGATGGGCAGCTACACCATCATCCTCGACTACACCAACCGACCCGCCGCCGTGTACGCCTGGCGGGCTATCGCCCGGCAAAGCTGGCAGGCCACCGACACCGGCGAAGGCGAAGTAGAAATCGTCGCCGACCAATACGAATTAGCCCTGGAAGATTTTGACCGGGCCATCGAACTCCAGCCGCGCCGCGCCGACTTCTACCTGTGGCGGGGCGTCGCCTACCATGCCCTCAGCGATTGGAACCCGGCCTGGAACGACTATGCAACCGCCCTCAGCCTGACAGAACCCGGCGATGCGCCCTTGACGGCCGCCCAACAAGAACGCGCCCTCACCGGTCAGGGCTGGATCAAATATCAAGAAGATGATTTCGATACGGCGAAAATCTTATTCAAAGAAGCGACCATTGCCAATCCCAATGAAACGGAAGCCTGGGTAGGCTATGGCTACGCTTCCTTCTCGCAAGGCGATTTTCCGATGGCTTCTTTGACCTGGAATCACGCCTATCAGCTTGCCCCCGACGACCCCACTGTGCTGATTTCTTTGGGCACATTGCATTGGAAACTGGGCGGTTTGTCGGATAATGAAGCGGCTTCCTGCGATGAATACGGGCAGTCGGTTGATTATTTCACCCAGGCGGCGGAACTACCGGGGCAAGACCCAACGGCCGTAGCCTTCACCTACCGCACACGAGCGCAAGTGCAATATCTACTGCGCAACTGCCCCGACCGCTCGTTTGTGACGGTGATGAACGAGGCGATTGCCAGTTACGGCGAAGCAGTAAAACTAGACCCGGAAAATGCGACTTATTGGCAGCTTAAGGGGCGCTTGGGTTATGCGCTGTGGTTAAGCGGAGAAGTGGCGGATGAGGAGGAAACGGCCGTTCTCTACGAAGCCCTCATCGCCATCAACGAAGCGTACCGGCTTGATCCCGACGACCAGGTCACCATTAACTTCCGCAACGCTATCCTCAACGCGCTGGAGCCGCTAATCCCGGCCGACACCGCCAACAAATTGGCTTCCGGTGAATACGAAACGGCGCTAGACGAAGCGGCGCTGTTGGCCGAAATTGCGCCGGATAATCCAGCCTATGCGCTGCAAGCGGGCCTGGCGGCGTTGGCCGCCGGCGACACAACCCAAGCGCGAAAATGGTACGAAACGGGCATCGCCGCCGCAGTAGCAGCCGAAAACGGCGTCGAACTGCTGACGCAAGCGTTAACCGACCTGGACGCATTAACGGCAGCGACGGCCGTTTCTGGCGCTGAGGAAATTAAGTCCCAATTGACAACGGCGCTGGCCGATTTAGAAGCGCAAGACCCGGCCACGCTCTTTGGCGAGGGCTTTGCCGCCCTGCAAGATGGGCAAACCAATGCAGCGCTTGATTTGTACGAGGCCGGGCTGACGGCGGCGATTCAGAAGGGGCACACGATGGCGGTAGGGACGGCCGTCGTCAATCTCCAAACCTTGCCCGCCGCCCAAACCAGTCGGATTGAGCCGCTCTTCATCGCGGCGTTCCCCCAGTTGGCGCAGGTTGGCGAGAAGGATGAAGGGGTGGAAACGGCCGTAACCCTGGGCCTCATCGCCGCCACGTTAGACGATTTTGACGCCGCCGCAACCTGGTATAACGAAGCCATCCGACGCACCTTTGAAGACAATTCCCAATACGGCCAACTCCGCCAATCACGCAATCAACTGCGCACCTTATGGACCAGCGTCGGTGTCAACAGCGACGCTATTTTGCAAGCGATACAAGCGCAGCTTCCCCGGCAGCTCCGCGCCTATCCCGGTCTGGCCGACGAGGGTTTTTACTGGCGTTACCGCGCCTGGTTCAAATATGGGATGGGTCTATCCGCCTTCCGCCTCGGCAATGAGACAGCCGCTGCCGCCGCCCTCCAATCGGCCCAAGACGACGCCGACCGCGCCTACCAATTGGACGCCAACCGTCAAAGCTATGCTAAAACCTACCTGGAAGAAGGGGCCTGGGGCTGGTTCCACATCGAACGCGGCAATGATTTCTACACCGAAGGCGACTATGTCGCCGCGCTGGCCGATTACGAAGCGGCGACAGAATTGATTCGCCCCGTTGACAACGCCGACGCGCGCAATGAAGCAACGCTGGCCGCCTTCAAAACCGGGTTGGTTTACGTCCAATTAGGCGATTTCGAGCAAGCGGCCGACTGGTACGAGGAAGGCGCAGCGCGAGCGGAACGCTACGCCGTACCTGAACAAGTCACGGCCGCCCGCGATACGCTTTTAGCCGTGCAAACGGCGCAGCCAGATTTAGCGGATGAGATTGACGTTCTGCTCGAATTGCTTTCAACAGAGTAATTTGGGGCTTGTGCGTTATTTCCCTTTCCACTACAATGATATTAGTTAATTATTTTAGCTAATGAGGTTGATATGAATACGAGAACGCTGCCCGCAACCGAAGCCAAAAACCGTTTTGGCCGTGTCTTGCGCGAGGTGTCCCAAACCGGCGGTCCGCTCATCGTCGAGAAAGACGGCAAGCCGGTGGCCGTGATTTTGAGCATTGATGAATACGAACGTTTGCAGCCCCCAGCTTCTGGTTCAATCCGACAAACTCTGCTATCTGAAGTATTTGGATTATGGGCGCGACGGGAAGATATTGATGAGGATTGGCTGAAAGACGGCCGTTCCCGTTGGGAAAGTGTGTGGGCTGATGAGTAAGCAATTGGATTGGTTGTTCGATACCGGCTGTCTAATCGATATTTACCGGGGGCGCTCACGCATTAAACCATATTTCGACTACATTTTGAACGGCGACATAACGCCTTATCTCTCCGTTATCACGGAAGCGGAATTATGGCGCGGTCTGCGCGTGGGCGAGTTGGAAAGACATGAAGCGCTGCTGTCCCAATTCACAATTTTACCCTTACGCTCAAATGCGGCCCGATTGGCGGGAGAATGGATGCAGCAATATCGGTCTACTGGTTTGGGTTGGATGGATGCGCTGATAACGGCAACGGCCGTAACTGCCAATGCGCCCGTTCTTACCCGCGATAAAAAGTTAGCCAACGTGTTGGGAAACGCCGCTAATTTCCAGGTTTATGATTAGGGTGGGTTTCATTTGCTTTATGAAACCACAAACACATGACAGTCATTCCTGCGAAGGCAGGAATCTACTCCTGTAAAAGCATGGATTCCCGCCTTCGCGGGAATGACAAATCGAGGTGTTTTAAGTAAATGAAACATACCCTTATGATTAGATTCGGCTGAGTAAGTCTAGTAAGCCGTCGGGGTAGAGGGGTGGGGCGTTTTCTTCCAAAAAGTCTGAAATAGGTTTCCACACGGCCGTAATTGGCGCCTCATTATCATCTCGACCAGTTAGCGCAGGCAGCTCATACAACGTCTTATCGGCAAATTCGCCGTCATAAACCTGAACAATTTCGTGACCGGGACGGCCGTTGTACGTATAAATGTTTTCCAGCGCAGCCAGATAGCGTAAATCGGTGACTGCCGCCCCCAACTCCTCCTGCATCACGAACGAGCGCCTCTCGGCTGTGTTCGCCAAACTCAATGCCGCCGCCCAGCGGACGATAGAATGTTTCCTGTTTCAGGGGATCGATATGCTCGCCGACAAGGATACGGCCGTTATGCCGGAAAACGCAAATCACAATCGATCGAATCATCATGGAAGCAGCGCCGCCACCTGCGCCGCCAACTCCGTCAACGGCACCGGCTTGACCAGATAAGCGTCGCAGCCCACATCAAGGCTGGCCTGCCGTTCCTCCGTCCTGGACGCCCCCGTCAAGGCGACGATCGGAATATGCGCCGTATCTGGGTTCGCCTTAATTTGGCGCGTCGCTTCCCAACCATCCAACTCCGGCAGCCGCAAATCCATCAAAATCAGCCCTGGTTTTTCCGATCCGGCTAACGCCACCGCTTCATTACCGTCGCCGGCGACCAACGTATCATATCCTTTGGATTCCAGCCAGCGCTGGAAAATTTTTTGCATCGTGTGATCATCATCAACGATCAAAATAGTTGTCATGTTTCTCTCCCAATTGGATTGAAGTTGTGGGCGTCAATTCAGGCGAACTGGCTGAAGCGCGCGCCAAAGGGGGCTGTCTTGCCGCTGGCCGCGCCGATCCAAATCGCTGTTGGCTAAAATAATGCCATCTTTGCAGCGGCTGGTCAAGCCCCGCGCGATGCGGCTGAGCAGTTCATTGCGAATGCGGAAATCCTCGTCCATCGTCCAGCTTCGTTGGCTGTCCCAATGCGGAGCCAGAACGAAAGCATTGCTCAACGGTTGATTGGGAATGTCCCACCAGCCGGTAGCGGCCGTTTCCAGCCAAACTTGCAGCCGCGCCGGTTCTCCGGCCAACAAATAGCCGTAAATCGTCGAAATCATAATGCCGTTGGGGTCGGGCGGGTCGCCCAGTTCCGGCGGATTGGCCGTTACCAGGCCTTGATTGATGCCGTCAATGAAAGCGCGGCCCACTTCGGCGGGCGTGCGAAAACCGATAGCGGCGGCCGATTGACGCAAACGGGCAGCGGCCTGCACCAACCAATCGCACACGGCCGCTCCGGCCACATCAGGCTTCGGCTGAAATCGCTTTTGGGAAAGCAATTGGCTGAACAAATCGTACAGAAAGGCGTCAATCGCGCCATCGCCAGCCGTATTTAGCAGCCAAAGACGCAGTTCTTCCACCAATCCGGCAAATTGCCCGCCCACGCGCTCCCTGACCCGCTCCGGCAGTTCTTCAATGGGGCGCAGTTCTGGCGCGTCGGGACGGTACAACTGCTCGGTCAGCAGTTCGGCGCGCGCCGGGTCCAGGTCATGGATGCTGAGAGTCAATGCCTCGGCTACGTCGTAGGGCGACGGCCGTACCGCCCAATCGGGGTGGGCCAAAGCCAGCCAGGTGAGCCAGGCGCGCACGCGCGGCTCTTCGCGGGGGCTGGAACGACGGCGCAGCAGCCGGTAAGGCAGCCCCGCCTGCTTAAGGGCCTGGGTTAATGTGTATCGCAGCGCGCCGTCCAAATAAGGGGCGATGATGGCGATTTCGTTGGTGGGGACATTGTCCTGCTGAATGATGTCGGTTATTAAGGGGATGAGGTTGGCGATCATTTCGCGGCGGTAACGGCCGTCGGCCATGCCTACAATCATACGTCCAGCGTCTTGCGTCGGTTGGGTTGTATGCAACAGGTAATTCTCTACCAAATTTGCCAGATGGCTCGCTTCAGGCGGCGCGGTGAACGAGTGGTCGAATTCAAAAACGCGGTGACAGCGGCCCCGGAACTTGTTGGCGCCGCGCGGATCGGCGGCCATAAACCGTTTGTAGCCGCCGCCAGAATCATAGGCGATGGCTGAAGTGGCAACGGCCGTCATCAAATCATGGATAAATTCCTGCCCGGCCGGGGTAAACTCCTCCACATTATCCACAATCAAATGGCGGTAGCGTTCCGTAAAATAGCGGCGAAACGCAGCGCCGCCCGCCACCAATCGATCAAAGGTCTCCACCGCCAACGACAAATCCAGCAAGCTGTTATCCAGGCAAGATTGGCGGAAACTGCGCGCCGCATTGGCCGCTTCTTGCAAATGCACAATCCGCTCCGGCTCCCCAGCCCAAGATAAGCGTTGTCGCTCGACCGCTTCATCCACCGTCAACCCATTCAACGCCGCCCGATTGAGCGTGTCCAACAATTGGCTGACGATTTGCTGCGGCCGCGCCCGCAAATTGGCAAACGCCCCCGCCTCCAGCATCGGCCCCACAATCTGCCACATCAGCAGTTGGGCCAAATCGTAGCTCAAAACCGTCGGCGGCTGGGACGGATAGGCAAATCCGGCATCGCGGGCGACCAGCGGCCAAAACAGGGTCGTCATCTCCATCGCCATCTGGTTGTAAGAAATGACCTTCAAATCGGCATACGGCCCCAACCCCGATCCATGTACGGCGTCAAAATACGCTTGCCGGTGTTCTGGCTCGGCCACCAAAACCAAAATGGCGTAGGCCGTTTCCCCGCCCGCCAGCAGCCGCAGCAATCTTTGCTGCAACGCCGTGCTTTTCCCCGTTCCGGCCGCGCCCAGTAGAAAACTTGTCTTACTGGCGTCTATCGCGTCTTGTTGAGCTGGCTTTAATTCAAACACAATTAATCAAAATCTGTCGGCCATTCAGGATGGCGATAATGGTCAAACATGCGTTTTATTTGAACGGCCGTATTGCGATAAGGACACAATTCCGGCAAATCATCTTCAGAGAAAAAGTCAACCGCTTCCGTCTCTAAACCGGGTGTCGCTTCCCCGGATACAATCTCACAGCGAAAAAACAGGCGGTAAATATGATTTGGATGCAGCGCCATACCATGCTTTTGGGGATCGAACACAGCCAGCAGCTTAACCGCCTGCACCTGGAACCCCGACTCCTCCCAAACCTCTTTTTCTATCGCTTCGCTGGGGGATTCATTGACATCGACAAAACCGCCTGGCAGCGTCCATAAGCCAGTCGCCCGTTCCTTCACCAACAAAATCGCATCATTTTGAATAATCGCGCCGCGCACGCCAATTTTGGGCGTTTGGTAGCCGATCCCATTGGCAAAAACGGCTCTGGCTTGTCCGTTATCAAGATTGGAGTGGGTCGCCAAAATCTCCACCGCAATAGCGCGCGTCTGTTCATAACGCTCAATATCGAACGGGTCTTGGGCATAGGTCAAGCCGTTTTGGGCGATGGCCTGCAATTTTCTAGCCCAATCCAGCCATTGGGGTTGCGGTCGCGTCATTATTTTACGGCTGGCGATAGCGAAGATGCACGGCGCCTAAATGGATTTCGTCGCCGTCCATTAACTGGATGCCGTATTCGGGGACTTGCTGGTCGTTGACCCAGACGCCGCTGGAACTGCGCTCGTCGTAGATGCGGTAATGGCGGCCTTCCAGACGCAGGCTGGCGTGCAAACGGGAAACGGTAATGTCTTCTTCAAAGGCGATGTTGGACTGCGCCGGGGAACGGCCGATTGTCACCGACGGCCGTCCCAAAGCAAATTCGGCTGGCGTATCGGTCACCGCTTCCAGCACTTCCAACCGCGCCAAAACCTGGGCGGCTTGATAGGGTTCATGGTAATCAGAATCGGGGGTAACGGCCGTTGGTCGGGGACGAGAGGGGCCGCGCGGTACGGCCGTTGCCAATCCCGACAACCAACCCTGCCGCCAGGCATAAAATAATCCCACACCCAAACCAGCCACAGCCAATAGCAACAAAAGCGCGCGGCCTAGAACGCCGCCTAAACCGCCGCCCGCCTCTAGCTCTGGCGGCAGCGATTCCGCACCCTCGCTCACGTTCAGCGTGATAACCGGGCTGGTGGCCCGTAGACCTTGCGCGTCCAGGACGGCCGTTTGCACCGCATTCTCCCCATAAACCAGATTCGTCAATTCCACATCAAATTGGGCAATTTGGTCAATCGGAATATCGTAAGCCACGCCATTGACCAGCAGCTGCGCGGCCACCAAACTGCGCTCCTCGCCATCCAGCCAGCTTAATGTCGTATTGAAACGCAATTTAACCGGCTCCAGATCGGGCAAAGATAGGGCGCGGCTTTCCGCCGGCAAATCAAGCGCAATCGTCGGCAAATTATCGGGCACAGTCACCGTCGCCACGGCAACGGCCGTTGGCGCGTCGTCCAATTGCAATTC
>JANTGY010000062.1 GCA_024762695.1 Anaerolineae bacterium | reverse complement strand
CCTTTCGCAAGGAAGTAGTAGACGCCCACCCGGAGGCGATTAGGGGATTTTTGCGGGCGATTGAAACGGCCGTAACCGCCATCAACAGCGACAAATCCCAATGGACAACCCTGCTCAGCGACCGGCAGTTGGTTCCGGCGCCCATTCTGGAAAACTACGTCGTGCCCGATTACCCCACTGCCAGCGTTCCCTCGCCAGCGCAGTGGGACGACGCGCTGGATTGGGCCAAGTCAAAAGGGTACGTCAGCAGCGATGTGGCCTATGAAGATTCGGTAGACGCTTCGTTTTTGCCATAAATAGGGGCTAGAGATTGGGGGCTGGGGGCTAGAGATTTACCAGCCCCCAGTCTCTAATCTCCAGACCCCAATCTTCCTCATGATTCAACTAACCAATCTCACCTTCGCCTACCACAATGCCGCGCCGGTTTTTGCCAATTTTGATTGGCAGGCGGCCGATGGCGAAGCGTGGGCGGTGTTGGGGCCGTCGGGCTGCGGCAAGAGTACGTTGTTGTACCTTTTGGCTGGATTACGACAAGCCACAGGCGGGAAAATTGAAATTGGCGGGCAAATTTTGCGCCATCCGCGTCCGCGCACCGGCTTAATTTTGCAGGATTATGGGCTGCTGCCCTGGATGACGGCCGTTGCCAACATCAATCTGGGTTTAGACATCCGCCGCTTTTACGGGCCAGACGGCAAACACGCCCCCAACGACGACGACCTAAACAACCACGCCGAACGCGCCGCCTACTGGATGGAGCGGCTGCGCCTGACGCCTCATGCCGACAAATATCCCTCCCAGCTTTCCGGCGGTCAGCGCCAGCGCATCGCCATTGCCCGCACGCTGGCCCTCAACCCCGATTTGCTGCTGATGGACGAGCCGTTTTCCTCGCTGGACGCGCCCACGCGGGAAAGCCTGCAAAAGCTGACGCTGGATTTGAGGCGCGAGCAACAGTTGACGACGGTGATTGTGACCCATTCGATTGAGGAAGCGGCCGTTTTGGGTGAAAATATTTTACTGTTGCGACATCCGCCAAATGAAACGGCCGTCATCATCCCCAACTCTGGCGCAACCGACCCCGATTTCCGCCAGCAGCCCGGCTACCTGACCCTATGCGGCCAACTACGCGGAATGATGGAGCCAGCGCCATGAAAAAACGGGATTTGGGAACGGCCGTCCTCGCGCTCCTCATCATCTGGCAGCTAGCGTCTTGGGCCGTGAACAAGCAAATACTGCCGGGGCCGGTTCTTGTTTTGCAAGCCTTCTTTGCCGAATTAGGGAACGGTTTGGCCGGTCATTTCCTGGTCAGTATGTGGCGCGTGTTAGCCAGCATGTTTCTGGCCGTTGTCCTGGCCGCGCCTGCCGGATTGGCGCTGGGGCAAAGCCAGCGGCTCAACCGCCTCATTTCACCCATCATATACCTGCTCTACCCCATCCCCAAGGTTGTTCTGGTTCCCATCATCCTGCTCTTTTTCGGTATTGGCGATTTGCCCAAAATCATCATCATTTTTCTGATTTTGTTTTTCCAGATTTTGGTGCTGGTGCGGGACAGCGCGGCCAACATCGAGCCGAAAACGATTCTCTCGGTACGCAGTTTGGGCGCAGGACGGCGGGCCTTATTTCGTTATGTTTACTTTCCGGCCACCCTTTCCCCCATTTTAACAGCGCTAAGACAATCGGTGGGCACGGCCGTTGCCGTCCTCTACATCGCCGAATTATTCGCCACCCAAAAAGGGCTGGGTTACTACATTTACCTTAACGGCAACACGCTCTTCAACTATCCGGCCATGTATGCCGGCGTCGTCGCCATGAGTTTGCTGGGATTAGGGATGTATTTTGCCGTTGACTGGCTGGAACGGCGACTCTGTCCCTGGAAATTTGTAAATTAGAATTGTTCCTTTATAAAAATCTGGTCATGTTCAATGAAGATGGATGCCTGCCTTCGCAGGCATGACAATCATGTACCGTTGTTAAATAGGAACAACTCTATTAACTTAAGTCGCTGCCCCGATTGACTGACAAATCTCAGAGTTCACCGCAGAGAGCGCGGAGAAGCGCGGAGGTTTCTCCTTCATTTCCCTCTCCGATTTCCGCGTTCTCCGCAGTTAGATAAGTTTTGTCAGTCAACCAGATCGCTGCCTATAAGCTTAGTTTTTATCTTTGCAACGAATTCACGCGAATTTTCACGAATTAGGTCGTAATTTGCGGAAATTGGGGCTAATTTGTTGCCGAAAATTATTTGTGGCAACATGGGTTAAATTACCGTATGAAAGCAAAAAAGGCCCTGTGTAGGGCCTTTTTCTTTTTCTCCATCTTCCTGCGGCGCTATTTAATGCGCGCCAGAACCTCGCCCTCATCCATAATGAGGTAGGTGGTTCCGTCAACCTGAATCTCGCTGCCGGTATATTTGGCAAAGAGAACTTTATCGCCGACCGCCAAATCGGTCAGCATTTCTTCTTCCGTACCGATTGCTTCAACGACGCCTTGCTGCGGCTTTTCTTTGGCTGTTTCCGGCAAAATAATGCCGCTTTTGGTGGTGGTTTCTTTTTCTAACGGGCGAATGAGGACGCGCGGCCCCAAGGGTTCGATCATCATGGTAATTCTCCTATCTCTTAGTTATTTTTTAATCCAAGCAATTGGTTGATTTTTGGTTTGTCAAAACCGACTATTATTTTACCGCCAATGTCGATAACAGGCACGCCCATTTGTCCGCTGCGGCGCATGACATCGCGGGCCGCAGCCGGGTCTTTACTAATATCCACATCCCGAAAACGCACCCTGTTACGACGGAAGTATTGTTTAGCCATATTGCAATAGCTGCATGTTGGCGTTGAAAACATCAATACACGCGGTTGTTTTTTTGTAGCTTGAGCCATTCTTTCTCCTGAATTTTTAGCGGGGATTGGGAGATTCGAGGATATAATTTAGAGAAATCCCAAAATCGCCTAATCCTCGCTTTCAAATTTTGTTATTGAGCGCTGCCCTGAAAATCTATCAAGATTCAGCTCCTTTTCTTAGATGCAGGTTAATATCAAAGGTTACAGCCCGACGAAATAGAAAACTTAAGTTAATGCTGTTACAATCCGCCAACGCTATGTCAAATAATCATACACAAAAAGATAAGAATCTCGTTATTTTTATGCCTTCTGGGCGGCGCGGTCGGGTAGAAACCGGCCAATCGCTGTTGGAAGCGGCGCGGCAGATGGGCGTGGAGATTGAGAGTATTTGCAACGGCCGTCTTACCTGCGGCAAATGTAAAGTCCATGTTGAGGAAGGAACCTTCCCCAAACACGGCATCGTCTCCGGCTCCAGCCATCTAACCCCGGCTGGCGACAAGGAAAAAGAACTGCTGGCGGAAATGGGGGATGGCTGCGGGCGGCTTTCCTGTTCGGCCTATGTGCAGGGCGATGTGTTGGCCTTTGTGCCTGAAGAAAGCCGCGCCCAGAAGCAAATTATTCGCAAATCAGCCAGCGAACTGGTCATCGAAATTGCCCCGGCCATCCGGCAAATTTATGTGGAAGTGGATACGGCCGTTCTTGGCGAACATCAAGGCGATTGGAGGCGGCTGCAAACAGCGTTAGCCAATCAAGAAGGATTAACCGACCTGACCATTGATTTGCAAGCCCTGCGCCGTCTACAAACTGCCCTGCGCGGCGGCAAATTGGCTGGCGGCAAATGGGCCGTTACCGTTATCGTTTGGCAGGAACGGGAACTGATTGATGTGCAGCCTGGCTATGTTGAGGGCATTTACGGGCTGGCGGTAGACATCGGCAGCACCACCATCGCCGGGCATTTGTGCGATTTACGCACCGGAGCTGTGTTGGCGACGGAAGCGATGATGAATCCGCAGGTTACGTATGGCGAAGATTTGATGAGCCGCATCTCCTACGCCATGACGCACAAAGACGGGTTGGATAAGATGCACACGGCCGTTATCAAATCCCTCAATCAGTTAGCCGCCCGCGCCGCAAAATCGGCTGGGTTGCGCCCCCGCCAAATTCACGAAGCGGTCTTCGTCGGCAACACGACGATGACTCACATTTTACTGGGCATTAGCCCGGTAGAGTTGGGCGGCGCGCCCTTTGCGCTGGCTAACCGCGACAGCATGGATGTGAAAGCGCGTGATTTGGGCCTGCGCTTCCATTCGGGAGCCAACGTCCACGTTTTGCCTTCGGAAGCGGGGCATGTGGGAGCCGACAACGTCGGCGTTCTCCTGGCTGAGGAACCATACAATCAAGAAAAAATTGTACTGACAGTGGATGTGGGTACAAATGCCGAGATTTTGCTGGGTAATCGGGACTGGATGTTCAGCGCTTCCAGCCCCACCGGCCCCGCCTTTGAAGGCGCGCAAATTGCGTTTGGCATGCGAGCCGCGCCGGGCGCGATTGAGCGGGTACGGATTGACCCAGCCACGAAAGCAGCCCGGTTTCGCGTCATTGGCGAGGAACGCTGGTCGGATGAATGGGAGACAGAGATAGAGACAGAGACAGAATATCCGGCGCATCTGGCGGTGGGGATTTGTGGATCGGGGATTATTGAGGTGGTGGCGGAGATGTTTTTGGCCGGGATTTTGCAGGCCGACGGCCGTTTTAATCCCAATTTGAACCATGAGCGGGTGGTGTGGAACGGCCGTAAACCGGCCTACATCCTGGCAACTGGCGACCAAACCGGCAATGGCGAGCCAATTTTAGTGACGCAGGATGACGTGCGCAGCATCCAGTTAGCCAAAGCGGCCTTGTACGCCGGAGCCAAACTGCTCATGCTCCGCGCCAATGTGGAAAAAGTTGATAAAATTGTCCTGGCCGGCGCGTTTGGCAGCTATATCAATCCCCAGCACGCGATGATTTTGGGCCTCATTCCCGACTGTGATTTGGAACAGGTTTATGCAGTCGGCAACGCCGCTGGCGACGGCGCGCGGATCGCCTTACTCAATCGAAATAAGCGAAAAGAGGCGCAAACGGTGGCCCATTGGGTACAATATGTGGAAACGGCCGTTGATCCAGACTTTCAAAACGAATTTGTCGGCGCCATCCACCTGCCCCACGCCAGCGACGCATTCCCGCATTTAGAGGGGATGTTGCCGGAAGCAGTAGCTATCGTTAGAAACGGCCGTTCGCGCCGACGAAAACGAGGATAGTTACACAGAGATTCGCTGAGGAGGCACAGAGATACACAGAGATTTAGGAAAATTTCTCCTTTCTTCTCTCTGTGAATCTCCGTGTAGTCTCTGTGTAACTCTGTGTTCCTCTTAAACCAAAGGAATAACACATGAGCGACGATATTAATATCAAAGAAATGCCTAGCGACGAACTGCTGGAACTGATGGGTGAAGACCTGTACGATGGCTACGCCGACGAGATAGTCGAAGAAGTCAACGAGCTTTTGTCGCGAGACATGGCGCCGTATGACATTCTCACCAACGGCCTGGTGGCTGGGATGGATGTGGTCGGCGAGGATTTCCGCGACGGCATTTTGTTTGTCCCGGAAGTGCTGATGGCGGCTAAGGCGATGAAGGCGGGGATGGCGATTTTACGGCCGTTACTGGCCGAATCCGATGCGCCAAAAATGGGCACAATGGTCATCGGAACCGTCAAAGGCGACATCCACGACATCGGCCAAAACCTCGTTTCCATGATGATGGAGGGCGCCGGGTTTGAAGTGTTCAACATTGGCATCAACAATGACGCTGACGCCTACCTGGAAGCCATTGAAAAACATAACGCCGACATTTTAGGCATGAGCGCTCTCCTCACGACCACCATGCCCTACATGCGCGTCGTTATTGACGCCCTGAAAGAAAAAGGCATCCGTAAGGAGATGATTGTTCTGGTTGGCGGCGCGCCGCTTAACGAAGCCTTTGCCGAAGATATTGAAGCCGATGCTTACTGCCGCGATGCGGCCGTCGCCGTCGAGACCGCCAAGAAGTTCATGGCAATTAAAAGAAAGTAAGATCTGTTTGTAGTTAGGTACGAAGTTTTCGGAGTACCGTTTGGCGGAACGCCACTCCGAAGACTTCGTAGCTTACAACAAACGTTGTTTACACAGGGAATACCTATATGAGCGAACCAACCTGGATCGGTAAGACCATTGGGGGGCGATACCAAATCGAGGAACTGTTAGGTCAAGGCGGGATGTCGGCCGTGTACAAAGCGACCGACCCCAACTTACGCCGGGCAGTCGCCGTCAAAATCATCCACTCCCATTTGTCCAACGACCAGGAGTTTGTGCGCCGCTTTGAGGAAGAAGCGGCCGCCGTCGCTCAATTACGCCATCCCAACATCATCCAGGTGCACGATTTCAGTCACGAGGGCGCGGCTTACTTCATCGTCTTTGAATATATTCCTGGCGAATCGCTGCAAGAGCGGTTGAAACGGCTGAACACGGGCGGCGGCCAAATGGACTATCAGGAGGCGACGAACGTCGCCGCCGACGTAGCCGACGCGCTGGAATTTGCCCATGAGCAAGGGCTGATTCATCGGGATGTGAAACCGGCCAATGTGATGATCAATGTGCGTCGCCAGCCGATCTTGATGGATTTTGGCATCGCCAAAATTGTCGGCGGGGCGCAGCATACGGCAACGGGTGCGGTTTTGGGCACGGCCCGCTACATGTCGCCGGAACAAATCAGGGGGCAGCGCATCGACGCCCGCACCGATGTTTATTCGTTGGGGGCGATGCTGTTTGAGATGGTCAGCGGGCGTCCGCCGTTTGAAGCCGATTCGGCAATGACGCTGATGATGATGCATGTTCAGGACCCGGTTCCTGATTTGGGCCAACTGCGCCCCGATGTGCCGCTGGGTTTGACGGCCGTCATCCACAAAGCGTTAGAAAAAGAACCGGCTAACCGTTTCCAAACGGCCGCAGAGATGGCGGCTGCCCTGCGGGCTACAAAATCGGAAGCGGCGGCTGTCGCTGCGCCGGTCGCCTCCCCTGTCGTTTCCTCGCCTGCGCCGCCAATGAAAGCGCCGCCTGAATCAGCGTCGCCCCCAGTTGCCGCGCAGCCATCGGCATCCGACACAGCGCAAGAAGGGGCGCCAAACCCATTGTTCAAGCGGCTGGGTATCGCTGGCGGCATTATTGCTCTTGTGGCGATTATCCTGTTTGCTGTTTCCCAGTTAAACGACCCTGATGACGGCAATGATCCGCCAGAAGTGATGACGCAGGCGGCAGAATTGGGTTTGGTTCAAGTGACGGAAGAGCCTATAGAAGAAGAAACGTCGGCAGCGACGGCAGCGGCCGTTGCGCCAACCGACACGGCCGTTCCTCCCACCGACACCGCCATCCCGCCAACCGACACGGCCGTTCCCGAACCAACGGCCGTTCAGGTCGCGCAGGCGGCTACGCCATCGCCGCTGCCGCCAACGACGGCCCCGCTGCCAGAGGTCGTCATCACCAACATCACGATTTTGGACGGCCGTTACGCGGCCGAATATGAGACCATCGGCTATGAACCGTCGGAAGATGGGCTGCACATACACTTCTTTTTTGACACGACAACTGTCGAGAATGCGGGACGGCCCGGCTCTGGCCCTTATCAGATGGTTCCCCATGCCAGCCCATTTACCGACTTCGCGGTGAGCGACACGCCGGAAGGGGCGACGCAGCTCTGTGCGTTGGTCGCCAACCCTAACCACACTATTCAGGTGGAAAGCGGTAACTGCGTCGATTTGCCGACGCCAGTTTTGCCGACGAATACGCCGGCCCCCAGCGTGCAAATTACGAGTGTGACGGAGAGTGACGGCCGTTATGCCATCAACTTTCAAACTTTAGGTTACACGCCTACCCTGCCTGGCACGCACGTCCACTTCTTCTTCAACACCGTCGCCCCGGAAAATGCCGGGGTACCCGGCAGCGGCCCCTGGAAATTGTACGGCGGTCCCAGCCCCTTCACCGAATACACCGTCGCCGACCGTCCCACAGGCGCCGACTACATGTGCGCCCTGGTCGCCAATCCCGATCATTCTGTTCAGTTAGGGACGGGCAACTGCGCTCCCTTGCCTTAAGCGCAACATCTGCGTTCGTAGTAAGCCACGCAGTCCGCGGAGTGGCGTATCCCGTCCCGTTCGTAGTAAGCCACACAGTCCGCGGAGTGGCGTGTCCCGTTCTGTTCGTAGTAAGCCACGTAGTCTGCGGAGTGGCGTGTCCCGTCCCGTTCGTAGTAAGCCACGCAGTCCGCGGATTAGCGTATCCCGTTCCGTTCGTAGTAAGCCACACAGTCCGCGGAGTGGCGTATCCCGTTCTGTTCGTAGTAAGCCACGTAGTCCGCGGAGTGGCGTTCCGCTTACCCAAACGGTACTCCGAAGACTGCGTACCTTACTACGCGCTTTGTCTACCAACCTAAACGAAGCAAGAGGGGCGGCCCCATGATGAGGAGGCCGATGAGGACAGCGCCGATGGCCCCGACGAGAACGGTAGCGGCGGCCACGTCTTTAGCAATTTTAGCCAGGGGATGGAATTCGGCCGTAAACATATCTACCAGCGCTTCCAACGCCGTATTTATAAACTCGGCCATCCACACCAACATCATCGCCAAAATCAGGACGGCCCAATCGCGTAAAGGCAGTTGCAGCCATACTCCCAACGCCAAGACCCCTAAACTAATCACCGCATGAATCCAGGCGTTGTGCTGGGTGCGGAGGACATAAATCCACCCTTCAAAGGCGTATTGGAAGCTCTTGACGCGGCTGTACAGCTCGTTGCGGCTCTTTGGGCGCATGGGGTTATTGCTCGGTAGGGGCGATGTGGGCTAAACCTAGTTGGTCGAGAACGGCCGTTTGCGCCGCCCACATCGCTTGTTTTTCTTCCGGTTCAGCATGGTCAAAACCGAGTAAATGGAGGGCGCCATGCACGGCCAACAGTTGCAATTCAGCCAACAAATTATGACCGGCTGCCTCGGCTTGCCGTTTGGCGTAAGGGACGGCTATGATGATGTCGCCCAAATAAGTCGGTAAGCCCTCCACGCCTGGCGGCGGGTCGCCGGCGGGAAAACTGAGCACGTCGGTCGGCTTGTCGTATCCCAAAAAATCGCGGTTAAGTTGTTGAATACTGGCGTCGTTGGTCAACATAATCGTTAAGGCGACTGGAGGATGGGTTTTTTGCGATTGGAGGGTGCGGGTAACGGCCGTTTCCAAATCTGCAATCGTCTCTCCATCTATCGGCAATAAAACAACGTTTTCATCCGCCCGAATTTCTATCAAATAATCAGCCATCGTCATCTTGTGGGCGCCTCTTGCGACACTGGCGGCGTTAACGGCGCCGTTTGCGGCAAAGATGAGCGCTCGTTAGGGGGCGTTTCTTCGCCTGTTGTCGCTGGTTCATCATTCGCCGCCAAGACTTCATTGCCCGGATATTTCACCCGCATATGGAAACGCCCCTTCAGCGTCTTAACAAACGAATCCTGAATCATCTTCACATCGCCCAACGTCAAACCAGAATTATCTAGCTGCCCTTCCGACAGATGGTCGCTCACAATCGAACTAACCAGCTTTTCAATCGCCTTTTCCGAATTAGGCCGGAGGGCGCTGGACGTGGCTTCGATGGCATCTGCCAGCATCACGATACCCGTCTCGCGGGAGCGGGGACGCGGCCCCACATGACGGAACATCTCGATATCGACGCTGTCGGGGTCTTGGCCCGCCTGCTCTGCTTGCTCTCTAGCTCGCATGTAGAAACTTTTAATCACCCGCTCGCCATGATGCTCGGCAATAAAGTCGCGGATGCGGTCGGGCAAGCGGTGTTTGCGGGCCATCGCCAATCCATCCGTAACATGGCTAATAATAATTGCGGCGCTTTCGGTGGGTTCAAGCGTGTCGTGTGGACTGGCGCCTGCCTGGTTTTCAGTGAAATATTCCGGCCGTTTCATCTTGCCAATATCATGATAAAAGGCGCCGACGCGAATCAACGTGCTGTTAGCTTTCACCTTTTCGGCGGCTTGCTCGGCTAAATTAGCGACCATGATACTGTGATGATAGGTGCCGGGCGCTTGGCGCAGCAGTTCTTGCAGCAAGGGGTGATCTAAGCGCGATAGTTCTTGTAATTGTAATGAGGTGGTCACGCCAAACATGCCGCCCATGATGAAAAAGCCAATCAAGGTTAAGGCGGATGAGGCGACGCCGTTGCCCAAGCCATACAAAACAAGCTGGAGTATTTCGATGATGTCTAAATTTTGCGGCAGACGGAAGATAAGAATGGCGAGAATATGGCCCAGAGCGGCCAGCAATCCGGCGCGAAAAAAGGCGTTGATGCGTTGGGCATAAGCGTCGCGCAATGTTAACAGGGCCAGTAAGCCGCCAGCGGCCATGTAGATGGTTATTTCTAGAGAATTACGGCTGAGATAGCCAACAAGTCCGGCCATGACGATGGTCGTTATCATGGCAAAGCGGCTGTCAAAAATGACGGCCATGAGCATGGCCAGCGCCCCAATTGGAAACCAATAGACGATGAAGCCAGCCCCGGTCGTCATCAAACGCGCGGCTAGGGTAAAGATGAGGAGAAGTAGGGCCAGGGCGATGAGGTAACGGCCGTTAGCCCTTTGCTGGCTGTGATATTGATGCCAATAAAGGAAAATTAACGTTACCGATAGTAATGAAGCGATGAACAGGCCGCCCACGCCGCGCCAATCCAGTTCTTGTTGCATCAAACCAAGCTGCGTCAACATTTCAATTTCTGTTTCCGTTATGATGTCGCCGGTGCGGATGATACGCTGGTCTTTGGTCACGCTGCGAACCACAGGTTCAACGGCGGACACCGCTTCATCGCGGGCGGCGGCGGTGGCCTCTTCATCCAAAAATACGGTTGCCACAATAAATTGGGGGGCCAGATTGGTCACGACGTTTTCTTGAGTCGGCGTCAAGTCTAAACTGGCTTGTCGTCGCGCCGAACGCAGCGCTGCGCTGAGCTGATCTTCGCGGATGTCTTGCCGCATCATCTCATTAATAATGCCTAAAATATCATCTTTGGCGATTTCGTAATCCGCTTGTGTTAGTCTGAGTAAATTTAGTCCAACGGTTTCTTCAATGGTCAAATCTTCAATGGCCTGTGTGTAACGTAGTTTTGTTTCTTCGTTAGCTTGGGTATCGGCGCGGACAGTTTCGATAAAGGCGAAGACAGCCCGCGCTTTTCCTAGCTGCGTGCGGCCAATATTTAAGTCTAACGGCGTATAAATTGGCGTTACGCTGGCAGCGGCTTGTTCACGAGCCTGTTCGGTCAACAGATCGCTGATGTAGGTAAGGGAACGGGGAGCTAAGATTTCGTTGGCGGCCGGTTGGTCCAATGTTACATTGACGCTGGATGGGGCAACTAGATTGAAGGAGAGGATGAGTGTCATGCCCAGGGTTAGCAAGATGACAAACAGCCAGAGGAAAGAGCCTCTGGCTACTTTTTGCAACCATTGCCAAATGGAACGTTCGGTTTCGTCTGTGTCACTCATAGGCAGGGGGGGCGATAACGGCCGTTACCGGCCTTGTAACATCTCACGCACAACTTCATTGACTAAACGGCCGTCCGCCTTTCCTTTTATCTGTGGCATCAACTTGCCCATCACCTGGCCCATTTTCTTCATGTCCACATCGCCTAAATCGGCGATAACGGCGGCGACCAGAGTCTTTATCTCATCGCGGCTCATCATTTGTGGCAAATAAGCTTCGATGACAGTCAATTCCATTTTTTCATTGGCCGCCATTTCAGGGCGATTTGCTTTTTCATAATCGGCAATGCTCTCGCGCCGCTGTTTGGCCTGTTTGGCGAGAACGGATTGAACGCCAGCGTCATCCAACTCTTTGCGCTCGTCCACTTCTATTTGCTTGACGGCCGCCAACAGCATCCGCAGCGTATTGCGTTTGTCTGTATCGCCTTCGCGCATCGCGGCGGCCATATCGTTACGTAATTGTTCTTTCAAGGTCATTTAATCATTCCTCCAGAAAAGATTGTAGCAGATAGTCTTGTAGTCTTGTAGTCAGACGCTTTAATTCAGCGTCAAATGGACATACGACACAAAAAACAAAGCGCCGTTAAAGGCTCTCCATTTCCTGCAAAAACGGGTTGCGTCGTATCTCATCCTTGATGCTCATTAAAGTTATTCCCATTTAACAACAATACGCGATTGTCATGCCCCCATCTTCATGAGGGCAGGCGCTGCGAAGGCAGGCATCCATCTTTGTTGCAGGAGTGGATTCCCGCCTTCGCGGGAATGACATGCTCAGAATTTTATAAAGGAATAACTCTATTCAACTCAAGTTGCAACCTGCGGCTCAGTTTTTATCTTGGCAACGAATTTACGTGAACTAAGCCGTAATTCGCGGAAATTTGCGCCAATTCGTTGCCGAATATGATTGGTGGCAACTTGGGTTATTTATATCATGGGTTTCGCTACTGAAAAAACAAGCCAATCGAATTAATGGCGCTTCAAATTTCCGGTTTTTCAGTTATACTAAAGACAGTCTACACATTGGGGAAAGCCGGGGATTGGGAATATGGGATTCTGATTGATTGATTGGCGCTACCTGCCCCCGCAAAATGATGTTTTATGAATGACGAAATCACCGTTCCAAGGCCGCTGCCGCAGAAAATCGGCCGTTATCATGTTAAATCGCGTCTGGGACAAGGCGGTATGGCTTCAGTTTATCTGGGATTCGACCCCCGTTTTGAACGAGAAGTTGCCATTAAGGTCCTGCCGCATGAATTGATGCCCGATCCCATGTTTCGCACGCGCTTTGTGCGCGAAGCGAAAACAATTGCCGCGTTAGAACACCCCGTCATTGTTGCCGTCCACGATTTTGGCGAACAAGACAATCAACCTTATTTGGTCATGCGTTTGATGAGCGGCGGCTCGTTATCAGATCGGCTTGAAGAGGGGGCTTTATCGCTGCCGGAAATTGCCCAGATTGTTCGACGCATCGGCTCGGCGTTGGATGAAGCCCACAAACGGGGCATTATCCATCGTGATTTGAAGCCGGGCAATATCTTGTTTGACCAGTACGGCCATGCCTATTTGTCTGATTTTGGCATCGCCCGCGCTGCCGCAAGTTCGGCCACGTTGACTGGGGTTGGCGCGGTGGGAACGCCGGGATACATGAGTCCGGAACAGATTGCGGGGAAGCCGGTTGACGGCCGTTCCGATATTTATGCGCTGGGCGTAATGACCTATGAAATGCTCACTGGCGAACGTCCCTTTGATGCGGACACGCCGGCAATGGTGATGGTGAAGCAAATGACGGAACCGGCGCCGCGTCTGATTGACGCCCGGCCCGATTTGCCGCTGGAATATGACGAGCTGCTTAAACGCACGATGGCGCGACAGCCGGAAAAACGGCCGCAAACAGCCGGTGAAATGGCAGACATGTTGTTTGCCGCCACGCGAGCCAGCCGTCGCCAGCCAGAACCACCAACGGCCATCTCTCCGCCGTCCGGGCCAGCGGCCATGCCGCCACAAGCGCCGCCCACTGCCCCCAAACGGACAATGCGCACCGGCATCACTCAAGCTGGAAAAACGGAAGCAGAGGCAAATCAGGTTATTCCTTGTCCCCACTGTGCGCGGCCGATTGACATTACAGGGCATGGCCAATCAATTCATTGTTCAGCTTGCGCCCACGATTTTATTCTCGCTGGACATACTTGCCCTAACTGTTACCATTATCATGAAAAAGAAACGGCCGTTTGCGAACAATGTGGCGAAGGGATCAACCGCGCTTGCCGCAACTGCTACACAACCAATTGGGACGGCGACGACGTTTGCTACAACTGCGGCCATTCGCTCGACATTTTTGAGCTAATGTACGGCCACACTAAAGGCGCGACAGCCGAACGCCTGCATCGTCAAATGTCTGAAGCCAACCATTTCAAACAAATCGAAGCCGAAGCGTCAAAAAAGCGCATGGCTGAATTGCAAGGTATCGAAAACGAACGCCAAGCCGCACTGTATCGCCGTCGCCAGAAGCAGCGGAGGCGAGACCGCACAATGGTGTTGGTTACGTTTGGCATCGTGGCCGTTCTTCTGGCCATCGCTATTCTGACTTTGATTAAATAATGATGGGTTTTTCGGATTTCGCGGGGTTTGCTGTAATCCGTG
>JANTGY010000061.1 GCA_024762695.1 Anaerolineae bacterium | reverse complement strand
TGCCCGCCGGAAAGCGTTACCCCGCGCTCGCCGACTTTCGTGTCGTAGCCTTCGGGAAAACCCAAAATCACATCATGAACGGCCGCCGCCCGCGCCGCTTCCTCCACCTCTTCATCCGACACCTTGCGCTCTACGCCATAGGTGATGTTGTCGCGGATGGTGCGTGAGAAAAGGAACGGCTCTTGTTGGACAATGCCGATTTGCTGACGCAGATAACGGCGCGGATAGTCGTACAGTTCAACGCCGTCCAGCTTGATGCTGCCGCTGTCATATTTGTAAAACCGGGGCAGTAAATTGACCAGTGAAGTCTTGCCAGAGCCAGTCCCCCCAACTAACGCGATGACTTGCCCAGCCTGAACGGAGAAAGAAACGTTGTGGAGAACTTCGGTTTCCTCATCGTAGGTAAACGTGACATCATCGAATACCACATCGCCGATCAGCGGGCCATCCGGTTTAACCGTTCCCGAATCCAACCGTTCCCGATCTTCCTGAATAATCTCGATCACGCGACCCAAAGAGACCAACCCCATTGACATCTGTACAATTAGTCGCCCCAGGTTACGCATGGGCCAAATAATCATGCCTAACATGCCCATGTAAGCGATGAATGTCCCGGCCGAAATCGTGCCGGCAATCGCCATACCTGCCCCGATGAAATAGCCAAAAATCATTTGCGCACCGCTCAAAATGTCAGTA
This sequence comes from Anaerolineae bacterium, assembly GCA_024762695.1. GTDB lineage: Bacteria > Chloroflexota > Anaerolineae > Promineifilales > Promineifilaceae > JACKCC01. The sequence goes on along the minus strand of JANTGY010000061.1, from coordinate 13,467 downwards.
GCCGGCCAGTAAAAGGCATGCATCATCAACAAACGACGGCCGCGCCGGTAACGTTCGAAATTGTCAGCCTCAAACTTGTCGATTTCATACGGCTGGCGGGCAAACGCCTTCACCACGCGGATGCCGCTGAGATTTTCTTGCAATGTTGTCGAGAGTTTACCTTCTTGCTCCTGAAACTTCTCATAGCGTTCCGAAACCTTCTTAAAAAAGAAAATCGAGACGGCCAGGATGACGGGCATGACGATGACTGATAAGAGGGCCAGGCGCACATTCAAGGTCAACAAAGCGATGAAATTGACCAGGAACAAAAAAATGATGCGCCCCGCGCCAATTGCCTGTTCGGAAAAGAAGCGGCGCATCGCATCTACATCGGACGTGACGCGCTGAATCAGTTCGCCGGTAGGCGTTTTGTCGTGGTAAGCGAAGGAGAGCCGCTGGATGTGGTCGTAGAGATAATCGCGCAAGCGCAGGGTGACGCCTTCGGCGCTGGCGGCGGCCCAACGGCCGCTGTAAAACGTAAACACGCCTTGCAGCAGCGCCAGCCCAATGAAGCCCGCAGCCACCCAGGGCAGCAGTTGGCGGATATTCTCGCTGCCTAGCACATCGTCGGTGAAATAACGCAGCAGGTAAAAGAAGGCGGTGCGGGAAACGGCCGCTAAGCCAATACTCACTGTCGCCCCAATGTAAAGCAACCGGTAGCCGGTCAGCATCCGCCACAAACCCAAATAACGATTGTCTGTTGCGGTTTGTTTAAAATCAAATGGTTGTGCTGGTTGAGAATCGTTCATTCGTTTTAGCCAAGTTTGAAAACTATGTCCTATTGACACTAAAAAAACACTTTACGGTTACTATTTGGTAACCCAAAAATGTAGGATACCCGATTTTCGATTGGGGTTCAATGGGACTCGGCCAATCGGCTGAGATGCTTAATCCGGAGTGACAAAAACTGATTTGCGGGCTTGCCCGTTAACGATGGAATATCGAATATGATAAAGTGGGTGTCGCCAGAAGTGTCGGAGAAGATGCGGGTTAGCTTCATGGTTTAGGAAAACCGTTTGGCGTTACGGGCGCGGGCTTTGGCGGCTTCCGTTTCGCGGTTACGCGGCGCAGCATTGGTACTGAGACTATCCAACAATTGCTGGGTGATTTGGGTTATTTCGGCAACGGCCGTTTCAAAAGCCGCTTGATTGATTTGCGATGGCTGTCTGAACCCGCTCACTTTTCGCACATATTGCAAAGCCGAAGCCGTAATCTCGTCCCCAGTCGCCGGCGGCTCAAAATTAAACAGCGTCTTGATGTTACGGCACATTTGAACGTCTCCTCATTTATTGTGGCGGCGTAATATCCGCAGCTTCATCATAATTGGCAAAATCCACTTGCCAGACACTGGGCGCTTCATCGGCGACGGCCGTTTCCGTCAACACCACGCGCGCCAGTTCAAACGTTTCCGGCACAACCCACAATTGCACGTCAGACGGCGCCGGCCCGATGAGGCCGCCGCTCATTTGGAATAGTCGATCGCCAATTACTTTGCCGGTCAGCGCATAAAGTTCGCCGTCCGGCCCACCTTCCAGCTTTTCCCGCCCCGTCAGAGTCAATTCGGTCACATCAGCGGCCAGAATAGCTTGCAGGCCGATTTCGGCATCGAACAACACAGCCGGGTTAAAGCCCCAATTGGGCGGTAGTTCTTCCCATTTCCCGGTGAGCGGATTGGTTTGCCATTGCACGTCAGCCACGCTGATCACGTCTATTTTGGTCACAAAGCCGGTAAGCTTGACGAGTACGGCCGCTTGCGCCTTATCCGGCGCCACATAATTGCCGTCGGCTCGAACCAGCGAGACGACTTTATCTGGGTCCAGGTAAGCGGATGGGCCGCTGTGGGCAATGGCAAAACGAAAACCGGCCATCTCGTTCATTCGGGCGGCGGCGTTCTGCACGATTTCCTCAGCCGATGGTTCGGGCGACGGCGCGGGACGGCAAGCGGCGATCGAGAGTAATAATAGAAATAGCGACATTAATCGTTTGAGCATGGCGCCAGTGTACATGAACCAGAATCGCAGGGCAACGCCGATAGTCGTTTTGTCCTGGTAAGAAGATGCTATAGAAGAGACGGCCGTTTCCCTTCATAATGTGAGTGGTTACATGGCGCCGCCTGGTCGCCTCCCAAAATGAATCACAAATGCAGTTAATTTATTTGATAGAAAAGGACAGGCTATGCCCGCCGCGCAAAAAGTAGACCTCGGAGCTACAACTATCCTTAACCTCGATCGACTAAAAGTTTGGCTGGCCGAGAAAATCGAAGCGTCGCTGCCCGATAAAATCGCCCTGGATCGCAGTCCGCAAACCATTCAACTCATTCACGAACGCTTCAAAATCGCCCGACAGCGGGCGCAAATTCAAATACCGCCCGATCAGCAAAAGGCGTTTTTCGATGATTTGCTAGATGAAATTCTGGGCTTTGGGCCATTAGAAAAAATCTTAAGCGACAATGCTGTAACAGAAATAATGGTCAACCGCCCCGATCTGATTTACATCGAAAAAAGCGGCAAAATAATCGAGGCTGATTTTCGTTTCAACGATGACGCCCATGTCGAGCGCGTCATCAACAAAATCATCAAACCGCTGGGCCGCGTCATCAATCAGGATTCGCCAATGGTAGATGCCCGCCTGCCCGATGGCTCCCGCGTTAACGCTATGGTTCCGCCTTGCGCCATTGACGGCCCCAACATCACCATCCGGAAGTTCTCCTCAAACCCTTTCAGTATTCAAGACCTGATCAATTTTGGCAGTATGAACCAGGCGATGGCTGATTTTCTGGAAGCGGCCGTTGTCTCTAAGCTAAACATTGTCGTCGCTGGCGGCACTGGCTCTGGCAAAACAACGCTGCTCAATGTACTGTCTGGTTTCATCCCCGATGGGGAGCGTATCATCACCATCGAAGACGCTGCCGAATTAAGCCTGAAACAGCGACATGTGGTGCGGATGGAAACGAAAAAGCCATCGCGCCAGGGAGACAGCGAAGTAACGATTCGGGATTTGGTCATCAATTCGCTGCGGATGCGCCCAGAACGCATTGTGGTGGGCGAGTGCCGCGGCGGCGAAGCGTTGGATATGCTGCAAGCGATGAATACCGGCCATGATGGCAGCCTGACCACTATCCACGCCAACACCCCCCGCGACACGCTTTCCCGCTTGGAAACGTTGGTACTGATGGCTGGAATGGATTTACCCTTGCCAGTTGTGCGTCAACAGATTGTTTCGGCCGTTAATTTGATTGTGCAGCAGGCCCGTCTGCGCGATGGGTCGCGTAAAATTACGAACATCACCGAAATTACCGGCATGGAGGGGGATATGGTGGTGATGCAAGACCTCTTTAAGTTTGATGAGTCTGGAGAAGCAGAGGGCAAGGTGTTAGGCGCGTTTGTTCCTGGCGGAATGCGGCCAGATTGCGAGCGCAAGCTGAACAATCACGGTTTCAAGCTGCCGCCAACAATGTTTATGGTGAATAACGGCCGTACAGGGACTGCCAATCACCGTCGTCGGTAGAGATCTTCTTTTTAGCGCAAATTTTAGATGCCGCTTCATTGCATGAACAGCAATGAGGCGGTGTTTTTTGTGGGGGCGGCCTAGCGCGAATTTGTTATTTGTCGCGACGGCCGTTCCTCTTATCGTCTTTCAAGAAAATGCTGAGCAGCCAGCTAACGAGGCTGATGATTATCGCGCCCAAGAAAGCGGAGCCAAACCCAGACACGGACAAGTTAGATGACAGCGCGGCGGTCAACCATAAAAGCAAAGCATTGATGACGAGAATGAATAGACCCAGGCTGACAATGATGAAGGGGAAGCTCAAAATTTTCAAGATGGGACCAATGACGGCATTGATCAAACCGAAAATCAGAGCCACAATCAGGATGCCGCCAATTTCACCGGTCAATAGAATGCCATCAACAAGCTCGGCCGCAGCCCACAAGGCGATGGCATTAATAACGAGTCTGATAAACAATTTCATAACAGTCTCCTTTATGTAACAACTAACCACAAAACAAGGAATTCCTCTAATTTTTCTTTGCGCCTTCGCATCTTCGTGGTGAAATCCCAGAAAGCTTTCGTAGTTACTCTTTTATTATCCACTATGGTTACGTGCGAACAGACAGGTTAGTTGCATAAAGTGTGTCACGGTTCTCCATTTTTAAACAGTAAACCATACCCCCCCCGGCGTTTGGCGATTTACTCCACTGATCGTTCTTAAAAATCAAAACGCCAAACACAAAACAAACCGCAAAAAAAATCTTGGAAATCAGACGGTAAATTCCCCACAGGTTACTCTAAAAATCACCGCTCTCCCACTTGTATCATATTTGAAATTTTATTCACCAATTCCCTCACTACATCGTTAAACAAGTTTTCATCACATTGTCATGCCTGCGGAGGCAAGCATCCATCTTTTGGGTTCCCGCCTTCGCGGGAACGACAGGTTAAATTACTTTGTTAACAGTGTGCTCACAAAGACGAATAGCTAAAACTGTGACACCTATCCTAGAATCCAAAAAGACAAGTCGCTGATTCACTCCATCAAATCAGCGACTTGTCCAGATCAATTGTTCGTTTTTAGCTATTAATTGTTGATTGTTAGCAACTATACAGGTAAGTTCCCTGAGCCTGTCGAAGGGAACCGGTCTTCGACAAGCTCAGACCTCGACAGACCTGTACAGATACGATTGTTAATAACCTGTTTCGCTAAATACAATCACTCAATCGGCTCTATTACTCTTTCATACGCGGGTCAAATGCATCCCGCAGCCCGTCTCCCATAAAATTAAACGCCAAAGTTGTTAACGAAAGGAGAAGCGCCGGGATAAGCACCTGATTAGGATAAGAGCGAATACCCTGCACCGCCTCAGAAATCATAATACCCCAACTCGGCGTGGGCGGATCAACACCCAGACCAATAAAACTCAAAAACGCTTCCGTGAAAATATACCCCGGAATTGCCAGCGTTTCGGCCACAATCAATGGCCCGATGATGTTGGGCAATAAATGCTTAAACAAAATCCGCATTTCCGAAGCGCCTAACGCATGGGCAGCTTCCACAAATTCCTTTTTCTTATAAGAAAGAACAGATCCTCGCGCAATACGAGCCATACCAATCCAGTTAATCAGGCTAATCGCAATAAACAAGAAAAACAAACCGCCCATACTGTTATTGATATTAATGAGAGTCAACCAGATACCTTCGCTCTCTTGTCGAGCGCGCGCTTTAAGAAATGCCTGGAGTAAGATGACCACAATCAAGAAAGGGAATCCATATAAAAAATCCACAATCCGCATCATGATATTATCAACCCAGCCGCCAATATAGCCGGAAATAGCGCCGTAAACCGTACCGATCAACAAACTGATAGCGCTAGCTACAATTGCCACCGATAACGAAATACGCGCCCCATGCATCGTTCGGCTTAACATGTCCCTTCCCAGGTGATCAGATCCCAAAGGGTAGACATTGCTAAACTTCACATAATTTTCTGCGTTATCCGGCAGCAAAAACAGCATCCACTCAGGAATAGAATTAGTCGCTAATAAATCTTGCTCCAACGGATCCAGAAAAATCGGGACAAACGCCGCTAAAAAAGCCACAAAGGTCAAAAGCAAAATAAACACAGCGCTGACCACAGCCACTTTATTTTTCATAAGCCGGGAAAGCGACTCCTGAAACAGGCTGCGTTCTTTACGCTCAAGGATTGCCGCGTCAGATTGTTCCAGAGTTAATTCAGTAACGGCCATACAACCACCTCATTTCAACGGCTAAAAACAATTCAGCCAATTATTCTCTTCTACAAGTATCAATTAAGCGCTATCACTTTAATCAAAACGAATGCGTGGATCTAACCAGCCGTAAGCAATATCAACCAGCAAGTTAGAGCCAACTAAAAATAGCGAATACAGCAACGTCACACCCATCAATAAGGTATAATCCCGGTTTCCAACGCTTTGCACAAAATGTTTACCTAAACCGTTAATGCCAAAAAATTGTTCCACGATAAAGGTTCCCGTCACAAGAGCCGCAAAAAGCGGGCCAAGAATAGTAATAACTGGAATAAGGCTGTTTTTCAGCGCATGAATCACAATAACGACTCGTTCTGTTAACCCCTTAGCCCGGGCAGTACGAATATAATCCTCACGAATGACCTGGAGTAAACTGGCGCGCGTCAAGCGGGCAATAACTGCCGCCGAACCGGTTCCTAAGGCAAACACAGGCATAACGGCGTGTTGAAAATATTCTTTATTCAAGCTGGACGGCGGTGGGAAAATCCCCAAGAAGAAAGGCGGCTTAGCCCCCCAACCGGCAACTGGCAGCCAATTCAATTTCAAGGCCAAAATCCAAATCAGTACCGGAGCCAACACAATATTAGGAATAGACATAAAAATCACAGCCGCAAATGTACTGGTGTAATCTATCCATGAATTTTGTTTCAAAGCTGCCAGGGTCCCCATCGGAACGCCTATAAATAACGCTAACAATAGCGACATAATGCCCAATTGGGCCGATGTCGGCAGAGCCACTTTAATAATATCGGTAACGGTCTGGTTGCGATATTTTGTTGAAAGGCCAAAATCGCCGCGAATCAAGCCTCTCGATGTGCCATCGCGCGCAGCTTCATCGCCAGTCACAATTGCTACAATATCATCGCCAAATAAATAAGAAATGAACTGCTTACTCATCGGCCAATCCAGATGATACTGCGCCATGCGGTTAGCCTCCACCTGGGGTGGTAAGCCTTTCTCTGATTCAAACGGGCCACCGGGAATTGCCCGCACCAAAACAAACGTAAACAACGTGATACCAAATAAAACAGGAATAAAGCCTAATAAACGCCGAATAATATAATTAATCATCGTTGTTTTCTCCTAACCGAATAACTATAGCCAACACAAGAAACAAACCTGCGAGGGTTTTTGCATTCTGATTGGCCTGCTACGAGAAAGAACCTCGCAGGTTTTAGTTGTTGTCCACAAGCAAAGAATAGAGGGCCGGGAGCATTTCCCGGCCCTCTGTTGTATTAACACGAAGGTTATTAGCCTAGTTTCCTTGAGCCTCTAACTTAGCATCCATGTCAATGGTCCAGTTATAGAAGTCATTGGCGCCCAACGGCGGGAAGTTGCGGGTCAGCCACGGCTTGGTGACATTGACGGTGGTGTAATGGTAGATAGGCGCGTAAGCAGCCTCGTCCACAGCCAAGATACGTTCGGCTTCAGCGTATAACTCGGCGCGCACGGCCGGGTCCTGTTCCTGTCCAGCCTGGGCGGTCAGTTCATCGAACTGGCTCGGTTCACGACGCAGACGGTTGGCGCCGGCATTGGCATTGAACACCTCATGGATCCAGTTGTTCTCATCCGGGTAGTCGGCACACCAGCCCAAACGCCAGATGTGCGGCATTTCTTCTAGCGGTGTCGTGTTTTTGATAGTCTGCAAATAAACGGCCCATTCCTGGTTCTCAACGCGAACATCGATGCCCAAGACGTCCTTCCACATCTGCTGAATAGCAGCGGCGATCAGGGCGTGCCCTTCGCTGGTGTTGTGCATCAGGGTGATATCCATCGCAGTCATATCTTCGCGGGTTAGCCCTTTCTCATCCAGATAGGATTCGAGAGCCGCCACAGCTGCATCCGGATCGTAGCCAATACCAACGGTGCCTGGGGCCGGGGCGCCAAAGATTCCAGGAGGCGCAAAGGAAGTGGCCGGAGTCTGTCCACCCTTGGTGACATTGTCAATCAAACTCTGGCGATCAATCGCCTCGGAGAAAGCGGTACGGACGCGCACGTCGTCAAACGGGGGCTTGTTGTTGGTGAACCCATAGTAGTAGGTGCAAGGCACCGGGGCGCTGTAGAAATCGGCGCTCAAGACCGGATCCGCTTTTACGCGATCGATCTCGGTTGTGGGTACGCCCGTTGTATCCAATTCGTTATTCTCGTACATAGCAAACGACGTGGAAGCTTCCGTGATCATAACGCCTTCAATGCGCTCGATCTGAACATCGTCAGCATTAACCCAGAGCGGGTTCTTGACCAGATTCAACTCGCCGCCGTGAATCCAGCTCTCCATGACGTAGGGGCCGTTCGTGACGATCAAACCAGCTTCCGTCCATTTGGAATCATTTTCTTCGATGGCCCATTGAGGCATCGGGTTGGCGACCCACATACCGGCAATAGCCGGGAAGAAACCCGCCGGATTTTCCAGTGTGAACTCAACCGTGTAATCATCGACCGCAACAACACCCAAGTCATCCAACGTCACTTCTTCCGAACCGCCATTGATGGCTTCAGCATTTTTGATGATGTACAAAACATAAGCATAGTCGGACGCGGTGTTGGGATCTACCGTGCGCTTCACACCGTATACAACGTCATGCGCATTGACAAATCGCGGGTTGCCGTCGGCATCTGTCACTTGCGTGGTTTCACCGGTAACGGGATTGTAGTTCACCCAAGCGATGTCATCGCGCAAGTTGAAGGTGTAAACCGTGCCGTCTTCGCTAACAGACCAATCAGTCGCCAGGTAAGGGCTTACTTCGCCAGAAACCGGGTCAAACTTGGTCAAACCAACGAACATATTGCCTACTAAGTCTACCGAGGTGGTGTCGGTGGACAGGGAGGGATCGGCAGTGGGCGGTTCGGTACCAAAGTTCCAGTTCAAGGTTACGGGCATTTCCATCATCGGCTCTTCGGCCGGGACTTCAACAACAACCTCTTCTGTAACGATACGGGTAACTTCTACCGCTGCGCCTTCTTCAACAACCGTTTCGGTTACAACGCGGGTCACTTCGACTTGCTCTGTAATCGTTTCGGTAACAACTTCCGGCTGGCAAGCTACCAGGGCAAAGGCAGCTAACAGCAACACGGCTAACAATAAATTTCTCTTCTTAAACATCGAGTAAAACCTCCTCCAAAAAACTTGGATTTATTGGGTAAAAGATATTAACAAACGTATTCTTTCTTTTCTTACGGCGTCTTATTGCTTTGCACCACCTCCTCAAGTGGATTATTCTTCATTTGTAACTATTAGCACAAAGACACGAAATTTCTCTGTTTTTCTTTGCGCCTTCGTGTCTTTGTGGTGAAATCTCAGAAAGACTTAGGTAAAAACGGGAAAGTCATTTGAATTAGGAAAACAATGGTTCTCCCGTTTTCCCTGAATAAACCACAAAGAATTTGCGCGTATTTTATCAAAATACTTTTTGTGGTTTACCTAGGTGAAAACGGGAAAGTCATTTGAATTAGGAAAACAATGATTCTCCCGTTTTTCTTGAATAAACCACAAATTGTTAGCGTATTTTTATCAAGCCACTTTTTGTGGTTTATCTAGCATCTGCTGCCTTCATTTTTAAAAATCTGACAAGTCTTTTTTAGCATCTTACCTGTTAGGCTATCTGGTAAAGACCTATCTTAGTTTCCTATGCTTTATTAAATAAATTGCTCAGCATGGTGGCAGGCCACCCAATGCTCGGCTCCATTACGGCCTAAATCACGAAATTCGGGGTCTTCTTCACGGCAAATATCTGTGACGTAGGAACAGCGTGGGTGAAATCGACAACCCGAAGGCGGGTTGGCCGGACTAGGCACATCTCCCTCCAGGATTAAGCGCTGTCGCTTCTCCTCTTTCTCCGGATCGGGGATCGGGATAGCGGAGAGCAGGGCCTGTGTGTAGGGATGCAGCGTGTACTCAAATATCTGATCGCGGTCGCTTAGTTCTACAATTCGCCCCAGATACATGACAGCAACGCGGTCGCTGATGTAACGCACCATAGATAAATCATGGGCGATAAAGAGGTATGTCAAACCTAATTCGGATTTCAGATCGTCCATCAGATTTACAACCTGGGCCTGAATGGAAACGTCTAGAGCCGAGATAGGCTCATCGGCCACGATGAAATCAGGATTGGTTGCCAGGGCACGGGCGATGCCGATACGCTGCCGCTGACCGCCAGAAAATTCATGTGGGTAACGATTGACAAAATAAGGGTTTAGCCCGACCAATTTGAGCAACTCCTGAACGCGCTTGCGACGGTTTTTGGCGTTGCCAATGTTGTGAATCTCAAGCGGTTCGCCGACGATATTCCCGACGGTCATACGGGGATTAAGCGAGGCGTAGGGGTCTTGGAAGATCATTTGCATGTGGCGGCGGGCTTTACGTAATTCGCCCCCACTCAACTTAGTTAGCTCTTGATCTTTAAAAACTACTTGTCCGTCGGTCGGTTTCAATAATTGCAGGATCGCCCGGCCGGTTGTGGATTTTCCACAGCCGCTTTCCCCTACCAATCCCAGGGTTTCCCCTTTATAAATGTTGAAGGTCAGGCCATCGACTGCTTGAACTGCGCCTACCTGACGGCGCAGTACGCCGCGTAATATGGGGAAGTGTTTTTTTAGGTTACGGACTTGAATGAAGGCTGAATTGCCATTTTCCTGGCTCATACGTTTACTCCAAAACCGGTTTCTTCACGAATATGTTCCCAACGCCAGCAAGCAGACGTTCGATTGGGGCCGGTGGGCATCAAGGGTGGGTTTTCTTCGCGGCATTTATCTATGACATAGGGGCAGCGGGGGGCAAAAGGGCAGTGGTTGAATGTTTGTCTCAAATCGGGCGGCAGGCCGGCAATTGAAGCCAAGCGGGTCTGATCTTTTTCATCGAGCTTAGGCATGGAGTGTAGTAAACCCAAAGTATAGGGGTGTAAGGGTTTTTTATAGAGATCATGCACGGGGGCTTGTTCGACGATGTAGCCAGCGTACATAACGACTACTTTTTCGACTAATCCAGCGACTAAAGCCAGATCATGGGTGATCCAGATGATGGCCATGCCTAGTTTTTCTTGCAACTGTTTGACCAATTCGACGATTTGAGCCTGGATGGTGACGTCAAGGGCGGTGGTTGGCTCATCGGCGATGAGAACGGAGGGATTGCAGGATAGGGCCATGGCAATCATGATGCGCTGTCGCTGCCCACCGGAGAATTGGTGGGGGTAATCGGACAGGCGATCTTCGGCGTTGGGGATGCCGACCAGGTCGAGCATTTCGGCGGCGCGCTGATTGGCCTGGTTGGTATCCATGCCCAGGTGTAATTTAAGGGCTTCGGTTAGCTGCCGACCGACGGTGAGCACCGGGTTCAGGGAAGTCATGGGGTCTTGGAAGACCATCGCCATTTCCCGTCCGCGAATGTCGCGGAGTTCGTTTGTGGACAACGCGAGCATGTTACGGCCGTTAAAATTAGCCTCGCCCGCATCCACACGCCCCGGCGGGGTAGGGATAAGGCCCATGATTGACAAAACGCTCACCGATTTACCGGAGCCGCTTTCGCCAACAATAGCCATGGACTCCCCTTCGCCCAGCGAATAAGAAATACCATTTACAGCATTGACCACGCCGGCCTCGGTATAGAATTTGGTGACTAGACCATTAACTTCAAGTAACTTGGGCATACATACTCCGCTTAATTACGACAACTTTCTTTTCAATGTATCATGCAGCATAACAGCCAGCTTGTTTACGATCTGTGGAGAACGGCTGATATATCTCACCCGATCTGCGGGGGAACTATATCGTAATGAGGGGGATATATCAAGACAAGTATACGGGCGTCGTCTCATCAAAAAACAAATTTCCTAACTATAGTGTAACCTAGTTTACATTAAACCAGATTGGACGTCAATTCAGAGACATTTTAGCGATAATTTGGGGGCAGTCATCGTTTTTTGGGGGGCAAAGGGGAGGAAAACCAGCTATTGAACAGACTGCGGCAAGTAAATGGTGAAGGCGCTGCCTCGACCGGGGGAACTGTCTACCTGGATACGGCCGTTATGCCGTTCCACCACAAATTGAGCGATGGTCAACCCTACGCCCAATCCCGGAAACAGATGTGAACTCCCCTCCGTTTCCAGGCGTACAAACGGATCAAAAATACGCTTCTGATCGGCGGCAGGAATGCCTATGCCCTGATCGGCGACGGTAATAAACACTTCATCATTGCCATTGGCGGCGGCTTTGATGGCAATTGGCTCCTTGTTTGGATTGAATTTGAAGGCATTTTCGGTTAAAGCGCGCACCGCCAGCGTTAGAGAGCGTTTGTCAGCGTAAAGCCGAGACAGATTAGGCGCAATATCCACCGTTACGCCAGCGGCGTTTCCGTTAAGCGTTTTTTGAGCGGCGTTTAACGCTTCAATCAACACATCGGCCAGGTTGATGTAGTCGAATTCTAACGCAGTGGGGTGCATCTCATACATCAAGAGCAAATCATTAGTCAGCCCAACCATCCGCTCAACGTTGCGGGTGATGGAACTCAGGGCAACTTGTAATGAATCGCCCTGAATGGCCCCCTGGTTGATTAAACCCAAAAAGCCGCGCACGGCCGTTAATGGCGTGCGTATTTCATGAGACAACGTAGCAATAAATTGCGTTCGCAGCTCCTCTTGCGCCGTCAACCCGGCATAAGCGCGTTCGAGATCAATATTTTTAAGATTAAGTTCATGAATAACGGCTTCATCATTACGCCGCAGATGGCCGATGATTTGTCGCAGTAGATTGCGCAGCAAATAGGGGTTGATATGCGCCACAGCCATAAACGCTTCATCGTCAATCGTCAGAACCTGGCAATCCGTCTTGGCCCGAATCGTCGCCGTGCGCGTCGTCTCGCCCAGAAATGCCATCTCGCCAAAATAGCTGCCAGGGCCAATCGTATCGATCAAGATTTCATGAGCGTCATTGGCATGGACAAAAACATCCACCTCGCCTTGCGCGATGACAAACAACGTCTCGCCCACTTCCCCTTCGCGCACAATTTCCGTTTCTGCCGCATACGTCTCACGACCGGCCGCCTGACCCAACGCAGCAATATCCGCCTCGCTTAATTCGGGAAATGCGTCGTGTAATAACTTTTGGGGATTGATATCGGCCATCTGATACCTGCCTCTCACGATCTTAAATCAGAACATCGAAGGGATCGGTCGCTCGAAAGCGTGTCGTTTATATGCCGTCAATCATAACATAGAGAGAGGCCAGACGGACGGATTTTTTACGCGCCGTTCACTGCAACGCGCCCTTTCAGGCAGGACTTTTGTACCCAATTTCACTAGCCATTTTCCCATTCGCGGCGAAGCAGACCGAATAAAATCATGTCGTAACGACGGCCGTCTCGCCGTAAATGTTCCCGGTAAACGCCCTCGCGCACAAAGCCCAACCCTTCGTACAATTTCTTTGCCGCTTCATTATAACTAAACACCGTCAGACAAACGCGATGCAGATTCAGTTCGTGGAAAGCAAATTTGAGACCAAGCTGCATCGCCTCGCGGCCGTATCCCCGCCCCCGATTGGCCTCATCGCCAATGGCAATGCTGACAAAGGTTGTGCCATGCGCCCACATCACGCCGTCCAGTTCCAGCAAGCCGATTAACGCATCGCTGGCTAACGGCCGTACCCCAAACA
>JANTGY010000060.1 GCA_024762695.1 Anaerolineae bacterium | reverse complement strand
AAGCAGAATATATGTTCAAGCGGGATGTGCGCTACGTGGTGCAAAATGGCGAAGTCATCATCGTAGACGATTTTACCGGCCGTCTCATGCCCGGCCGCCGCTACTCCGAAGGCCTGCACGAAGCCATCGAAGCCAAAGAAGGCGTCACCATCAAAAAAGAAACTATCACCGTCGCCACCATCACCTTACAAAACTACTTCCGTCTCTACGATAAGCTGGCGGGGATGACGGGAACGGCCCTTACTGACGCCGAGGAGTTCGACAAAATTTACGAGTTGAGTGTGACGCCGCTGCCAACCAATGTGCAATACATCGTGGACAAGGGTGAACGGGGGCTGCAAGAACGCAAAACGAAAGTAGAAAATGCCACTGAAATCGCCTATTTAGACCCCGACACTGGCGATCCAGTGTTTTTCAAGCGGACTGATTACCCTGACCAAGTGTATGGCACAGAGAATGCTAAAGATAACGCTATGATCGAGGAGATCAAGCGCGTTCATGGAATGGGTCGACCGATTCTGGTGGGCACCACCTCAGTCGAACATTCCGAGACCATTAATCGCTTGCTAAAACAACAAGGAATCGACCACACCGTCCTCAATGCCAAAATTCATCAATCCGAGGCATTGATTGTGGCCCAGGCCGGGCGGAAGAGCGCTGTCACCATCTCCACCAACATGGCTGGGCGCGGTACGGACATTCTGCTGGGCGGCAACCCAGAAGGGATGACGGCCGAAGCGATAGAAAAAGAGTTATTTGACCGCAATGCGCTAACTAAGCTGGCTTTGCAGTTGCTGGAAGAAGGAGAAAAGTCGGCCCGCAATCTAGCGAAGAAGAATGGCAAACTTAGCGAAGAATTAGTAAGTTGGCTGCTCGAAATCAAGCAGGAATTTGACGCCGCGCTAGTCGAAATCGAAGAAATTCAAGTCATCGGTTATCTGGCGCGCATCTTGCAAGAACCGTACCAGGTAGATTACAACCAAGTTTTGAAGGTTTTGCGCCTTGTGATGGGCGGCTACCAGGCCCAGGCGCGGGAATATGTGGACGAATTGGGTAAAGATGCGGCTTTGGTAGAGGATGCGGAGCGATTGTGGAAGGTTTACGGCCGTTACCAACAAGTTCACGCCGATCCCCGCCAAAGCGCCCAATTCCTGGCCGAAACCCTTTTCGAGAAACATTATAACGCCCGCGCCGCCCTCATTCGCGCCGTGCTTGGCGGCGATGAAGCCGAAGCGCGGCAAATTTGCCAAACCATCCCCGGCCTGCCCGCCAGTCTTATTGACCGCATCCGCATCATCCAATCCCAGGCTGATGCCGAGCGCAAAGAGGTATGGAATTTAGGCGGTTTACACGTCATTGGTTCCGAACGACACGAATCACGCCGCATTGACAACCAGTTACGCGGCCGCGCCGCCCGTCAGGGCGACCCTGGATCTTCTCGCTTCTTTCTCTCTTTGGAGGACGACCTGATGCGCCGTTTCGGCGGCGAGAGGCTCAAAGGATTCATGAACCGCACCAGCATTCCCGAAGATATGCCCATTGAAAGCGGCATGTTGGACCGCATCATCGAAAGCTCGCAGGAGCGTCTCGAAGGGTACAACTTTGACATGCGTAAAAACATCGTCGAATACGACGACGTGATGACCAAACAGCGCGAAAAAATCTACGGTGACCGCCGCGCCATTCTGCTGGGCGAAGGGTTTGACCTGGACGGGAAAGTAGAAGAATCGTTTGCCGGCGCGTTGAGCGAGTTGGTGGACAACTACATCGTCAACTATCCCGCCTACATGCGCGGCGAAATTGATCGCGCCATTCTCGATTTCAGCACCGACGCCACCGACACCATCAACATTGCCGGCATCGTAGCTCGTTTGCGCGGCTTTTTGCCCGGCATCCGCGATATTGACCGGGCGGAACTGACCGACCTGCCCGCCGATAAATTGGCCGACCGATTGATGATATTGGCGCATGAAAATGAAGCCGAAGGGCGGAATTTATACCAGCTTATCCAGGCGATGGGGCGATTTTTACCGCTGCTGCCGCCGGTTCCTAATCTAGCGACATTGGCCAGCCGACGCGGCGCGCTGCTGCAAGCGCGGGCGAATATCCAGCGCGATTATCTGGCGCAGGTAAAGACGGTTTATGATGAATTTTTGGCGGAGCAGATTGAGCATGGGGAGCGGCAGCGCATTTGGCAGCAGGCGGCTGACGGGCTGGAACACGCTTTCAGCTTATTTACTGTGGAAGGGCTGTCAGCCAAAAATGCGCCGTCGCGTCAACTGCGCTTTAAACATGCCGCTGATGAAACATTGCAGGATTTGCTCTTAACCGGTTTATCGGCATTGGACAGCGACAGTCTGCTGGAAGCGTTGACAGATTATGTCAATATCCAACAAGAAAAATGGCGCAAGCATATTGGCGAGGAAGAGTATCAAAACTTCCAGCGTTTGCTGCTTTTGAGCGCGATTGACAATGAATGGCGCGATTATTTGACGGCGATGGATGATTTACGCCGTGAAATTGGCTTGACGGCCGCCGCGCAAAGAGACCCGAAGGTGGAATATAAGAAACGCTCATTTGAGATGTTTGCCGATATGCGCCACAACATTGATATGGATGTGGTGGATCGGTTTTTCCGTCAAGTGGCGTCGCATCAGGCGTTTGTGCAGCGGCAGCAGCAAGCTGTGGTTTACCAAGAGCAGGCGCAAAATGCCGGTTACCAAGCAGTAAAACGAACAAAAGGTAAGGGCATGGAACTACGCCGCGATACGCCGAAGGTGGGCCGGAATGATCCCTGTCCATGCGGCAGTGGCAAGAAGTATAAGTTGTGTCACGGCCGTCAAGGAGCAAGCCAACCAACTGGTCGGACGCCCAACGGTCAACCGCAGCAAGCAAAGAAACGGCCGTCGCGCACTCCGCCTAAAAAATCAAAGAAACGTCGCCGTCGCTAACCATACATAGCGGCAAAAGTAAGGCCGGTTTTTCAAATCTGGCGCACAGAAGCTTTCCATACGCAATTTTTACGCCTCAATAGTTGACTTTTTACGGCTCTTTCACTAGCATGAGTTGATGTCGCCCGTAAAATGGTACCATTACCATAATTCGTAGGTAAACAAAATTCCTATTTCAAGTTTGCTGTAACAAGCTGATAATTAGATAAAGCTAAGTGATCTCATTATGCTAGAGGAAAGCGCGCCAATATCGGCGATAAAGATATTTCAGCGAGAAATTGCATCGAGTCGTTCGTTGCAAGCGTTACAAGAGTCTACCCAGGCGTTTGGACAAAAATACCTGGCGGTAGAAACGGCCGTGCTAGCGCGCCCCGACGCTCCCCCCCCCTCTTCTAACGTTTTCCAAATCCCAATTGACAACACCGGGTATGTTTTGCAATTATTGCGCGCCCGCCCTTTTGAGGACAATGAAAAAGAGATGGCGGCCGTGATGGCATCGCTGTTGTCCGCCGCTCCCTACTTCATCTCTTTAGCGCAGCCATCGCCAGACCAATTGGCCCTGCTGCGGCAAATGGGCCAGGCTATTGCCAATAAGCGCCAATTCAAAGCGATAACGGCCGTATTAGAAAAAGGGTTTTCGGCCGCCCTGCCCCAGGCGACTGGAAAATTGCTGTTGTGGCAGCAGCCATCGCAACAATTAACCGTGCATTCTGTTTTAGGGCAGCCCAGTCAAACCGGCAACCTGAACCCAGTTACGATAGCCGGGCCGATTGCCAAAGCGCTAGAGCTGAAAGAAACGGTCATTTTATCCGACCATTCTCCACCCCAAATTATCATCCCGGCAACTGTCAAAGATGAAGTAGTCGCCCTACTGCATGTTTTTTGTCCGGAAACAACCGTCGCAACGCCTACCCCGCCCGGAAGCATCGTCTTCCTCGAACTCCTTATTGGCTACATCAGCATCGCCTTCAACAACACCCGTTTATTGGCCCAGGCATGGCAGCGGGCCAACCAATTAGAAACCATTTATCGCGTCACCGAATCCGCGCTCGCCTTACAACCATTGGAAACAACCCTGACCCAAATTCAAGAGCGGCTGATGTCGGCCTTTAGCGCGTCTCTTTACTACGTCGCGCTCTACGACGCCAACAGTCAAACGCTGTCATTTCCCTGGGTTGTTCGCCACGAAGAACGCATAACGCTTGCTCCTGTGCCCATCTCTGATCCTAACAGTCTGGCCGCTTGGGTCGTCACTAACAATCGTCCGTTTATTACCGGCGACAGCCAAACCGAGCCTACGCCGGCCAAAGATATGGGCATTGGCCCCGATATTCCGCGCTCAATAATCTGTGTGCCGCTGCGCGATGGCAGCGATGTTTTGGGCGCTATTTCCATTCAGCATGATTCTGCGAATACGTTTGATTCCGCTGAATTTAAAACCTTCATCGCCGTCGCCGCCCATATCGCCGTCATCATTAAAAATGCGCGGCTTTATGACCAAACACAGGTTTTGGTACACCAGGGCACGCGCGATTATCAAACGGCCGTCATCCTGCGACAAGCCATCGCCTTCATCAGTTCATCTTTAGAACCAGATGACGTTCTCAATCAACTGCTCTTGGCTCTGGGCGACGTTTTTACTTACGACACTGCATCAGTCTACCTGTATAATGGCAAACTGCGTCACGCCATCAGCCGCGATTTTCACAAACGGCCGTTAACCGCATCCGTTCAAAAGATGGAGCGCGCCTGGGCCAGCAGCAACTTACTGCAAGAGATTTTCAGCGGACAAGAGGCTCTCATCATGCCTGATGTGACCGCCGATTCTCGCTGGCCCAACATTCCAGGCGCTGATTCAGTGCGCTCCTGGATCGGCGCGCCGATCATTTTGCAGCAAAATGTATTGGGCGTGTTGATGGTGCAAAGCTACCAACCTAAGGCGTTTGGCGAACATGAAAAATGGTTGGCGATGACGTTATGTACGCATACGGCCGTCGTCCTGAACAACGCCCGCTTATACCAACGCACCCAAGAACAGCTCGCCGAAATCAGCACCCTCTACCAGGCCAGCGCCACCATGACCGCCAACCTGGATCAAGATTTTGTATTGCAAACCGTCGTATCAGAAATGGTACGCGCCATTAAAGTAGATAGCTGCACCATCTTTGTGTGGGACGAGCATCGGCAAGGTTTTAACCCCGCCGCCCATAAAAGCATTCTCTACAACGAAGACAGTGAAAAAGCCATCGGTCTGCGAACAATTGACAATCTGGAAAACTATCCCGTCGTTAAACGGCTGTTCCAAACACAAGAAATCTATAGTCTGCGCCGCGACAAGACCGCCACGCCCGATGATTTGGCTTTGTTAAAAGTTGCCAGATTGCAATCCATCTTGCTCGTTCCTCTGGTGCGCAGCAATAAAATGCTGGGCGTGCTGGCTTTGGGCCAACTGGCGCAGCCGCGCGCCTTTCGTCGCAGCGAATTATGGCTGGCTCAAAATCTGGCCGGGCAAGCGGCCGTCGCCATCGAACACGCCCATCTATTTGGTCAGGCACGCCGCCGTATCGACGAATTATCTACCTTCCACAGCATCGTTTTACAACTCAACACCCCCCTCCAGCTTAGCTCAGTGTTGGATACGATTACTGAATCGGCTCTAAGATTGGTTGACGCCAGCAATTTGCACATTTATTTATATGACGCGGAAACGAACGAATATGCGTTTGGGTCGGCGTTGTGGCGCGACGGCCGTCGAAAAGCGGCCGTTATTTCTGTCCGTCCTGGCGGATTAACGGCCACCGTCGTGCAAAGCGGAGAACCGCTCGTCATCAATGACGCCAGCAAGCACGCCCTCTTCCAATCAGAAAAGGCCCAAGCCTGGGGCATCTGCGCCATCGCCGGGTTCCCGCTTAAATACAGCAATCAAGTCATTGGCGCATTTACCATCACCTACCTGAAACCGCACACCTTCAGCAACGATGAGTTGCTGCTGTTAAACTTGTTGGCCGATCAAGCGGCCGTTGCCGTTAAAAATGCGCGGCTTTTCGATGAATCGGAACGCCGCTTGCGTGACATGTCCGCCTTGGTAGACATGGCCAAACAAGTCACGGGCGACTTAAAACTTAAAAGCGTACTGCAAACCACTGTACAAATTTTGCAAAAATTACTGAATGCCCGCGCCAGCACCATCACCATGCTTGCCGACAATGGCGAAGAATTATTGGTCGCCGCCGCTGTGGGCGTCAGCCCCGACATCATTGATAAAGCGCGAATGAACGTCGGCGAAGGTATTTCTGGCGAAGCGGTTAAAAAACGCGAACTAGTCTACATCCGCGACACCCACAAAGAACCCGATTTCTTGTTCTTTAGCGAAGTGGTGCGCAGCTTGTTAGTTGTGCCGCTTATCGCGCGCGATGAAGCGATTGGCACGCTAACTGTAGACAGCGATACCCCAAACGCTTTTGACCAATCAGACATCCAATTGATGACGATTGCCGCCGCCCAGGTCGGCGTGGCTATCGCCAATGCCGGCCTTTTTGAGGAAGTTGAAGAACGGGCCGTCGAGTTAGCGGTCGCGTATGAAGAGTTAAAAGAAAGCGATCGCCTGAAAGACGAATTGGTGCAGAATGTATCTCATGAATTACGCACGCCTTTAACATTTGTGAAGGGATATGTCGATCTGCTGACGGAAGGCGAAATGGGAGAGCTTTCGCCAGAACAAACTGACGCCTTAAACATTGTTTCAACGAAAACGGATGAAATAACGCGCTTAATTGAAGATATTATCACGCTGCAACGAATTGACGCGGGTAATTTACAGTTAGAACCTACTTCGATGAGCGATTATTTGAAAACGGCCGTCGCCTCCCATCAAATCGTCGCCAGTCAAAAAGGATTAACCATCGTCTACAAAAAACCAGCCGTCGCCGCGATGGTCTACATGGACAAAGGACGAATCAACCAGGTTGTAGACAACCTGATTGGCAACGCCATGAAATTCAGTCCCGACGGCGGAACCATCACCATCACCATCACCGAACGGACAACAGACGTTCTCGTCTCAATCATTGACGAAGGAATTGGCGTTCCGCATGAAAAACAACAAAAAATCTTCGAGCGGTTCTATCAAGTAGATGGATCATCCCGCCGCCGCTTTGGCGGAACGGGGATTGGGTTAGCCATTGTCAAGAGAATTGTTGACGCGCACCAGGGCCAAATCTGGGTGGAGAGCGAAGTTGGTCAGGGCAGCGCCTTTTACTTCTCATTACCGAGGGTGTTGGAAACCGAAACGGTTGAACCAATACCTAACCATACCCCATAACAGCGGAGTGACTGTGTCTCAATTAAACGCCCAACTTACCCCCGCCGCTCTCAAAGCCATGCCCAAGATAGACCTACACCGCCATCTGGAAGGGTCTTTGCGCCTGGAAACCCTGTTAGAAATTGCTCGTGAGTTTAAACTCGATGTTCCTACCGACGACAAGGAACGTCTGCGCCCCCTCGTCCAAATCACCAATGATCCGCCTGACCACGAGGTATTCCTAAGCAAATTTGAAGTTTTGCGCCACTTCTATCGCAGCCCTGAAACGATCAGTCAATTAGCTTACCAGGCCGTCGCCGATGCCGCCGCCGACAATATCCATTATCTGGAACTGCGTTTTAGCCCACAGGCATTGGCCCGCGTGCGCCGCTTTGCTCTGGTCGATGTCACCGATTGGGTTATCAAAGCTGTGCAGCAAGCGTGCCAGGATTTCCCCATTGAGGTGGGGTTAATCATCACCTTAGTACGCCATGATCCGCTGGAACAAGCGCGACAGGTCGCTGAAATCGCTTTTGATTATTACGGCAAAGGCATTGTCGGCCTCGATCTGGCCGGCAATGAGGTAAAGTTTCCGCCAGGGCCGTTTATTCCTATTTTCAAGAAGGCCAAAGAAGTGGGTTTAGGCGTTACTGTACACGCCGGCGAATGGGCCAGCGCGCATGGCGTTCGTCAAGCGATGGAAGAGTTATATGCCGACCGTATTGGGCACGGCGTGCGTACAATTGAGCATTCCCAAATTTTACGGTTAGCCCGCGAACGCGGCGTGGCATTTGAGGTTTGTTTAACAAGCAATTTGCAAACGGGCGTGGTGCATGACCTGCGCCATCATCCCCTGGTAGATATGCTGGATTTGGGGTTACAAGCGACCATCAATACGGACGATCCGAGTCTAAGCAATTGCACGCTGACGCACGAGTATGAATTGGCGGTTCAGAAATTGGGCTTGGGTTATGACGAATTACGCCAAACGATTTTGAATGCGACGGCCGCTGCTTTTTTGCCGCCAGACGGCCGTAACCGCCTCACAGCCTACTTTGAAAAACATCTGCCCGGGCCTGATCCCGCTCCGATCCGGCCGCGCACCCGCTCAAGCGCCCCATTCTTTTACGGCGCTCTTGATTAACGCCTGAATTTGCGTTTCAGGAATATCCCCTGGTTTTTGATACCGCTTCCCATCCACCTCAATCAGAATACCGCCAGCCGAGTCTTCCGCCAAACGAATTGAGCGCTGCGCCATTTCCGGAACAGCGGCGACATGCTTTTGCAAGATGGCGTCAATTTGTTCAGCCACGCTCGCTTCTTCCTTGGCTGGAGCTTCTTCGGGCGCGGCGTCTGTCGGCAGCGGCGGCGCGCCGCCCAACACGGCTAACTTGGGCTTGGGCGGCGGCGCTTGTTTAAGAGCGTCTCGTTCCGCCTCCAACTTAGCCAGAAATTCAGCCTGACGCTGCTCTATAGATTTCTCTGGCGGCGCAGGAACGGCAAGGGGCGGGGCGACGCCGGCTTCCACCAATGCCTGGTAATTGCCGGCAAACCCAATCAATTCTCCGATAGCGGCCATCATCACCCGCTTGGCCTTCTCGTCAGACATCTCCGACAAGTTTTCGTACCGCTTGCCGCCGACTTCAACGACGAGTTTACCCAATGGGGGGACGCGTAATACCTGCATAACCTCTAATTCACGGTGCATATCTTACTCCCGTTAGCGCTGACAGGTTGGGCAAAAATGGGTACTGCGGCCGCCCAACTTAATCCGATGAATGATACTGCCACAATAATAACAAGTTTCGCCGGTACGACGAAATACGGCGACGGCGTTTTGCATATCGCCTTTTTGACCATCTGGCTTAACATATGAATCGATGCTGGCGCCTTCGCGGTCGATGCCCATTTGCAAGACTTTTTGGATGGCGGCGTGGAGTCCGGCAATTTCAGTCGCCGTTAGCGTGTTGGCGCGGCGTTCGGGATGCAAACCGGCATAAAAAAGGGATTCGTCAGCATAGATGTTCCCGATGCCGGCGACAAAGGTTTGGTCGAGTAACAGCGGCTTGAGGACACGCTTGCGATTTTGCAGCCGCGCCTGCAAAACATTAACCGTAAAATCCGCTTCCAGCGGTTCGGGGCCAAGATGGCCTAAAATTTCATCAGGTTCTTGGGTCAGATAAACCCGGCCGAATTTGCGGGAGTCGCGGAAACGGAGTTCACGGCCGTTATCCAAACCAAACACGGTATGCGCGTACTTGTCGGGCGGTTCTGTCTCATCCACAACGGCCAGATGGCCGGTCATTTTGAGATGGACGATGAGCGTTTCGCCGTCGCTGAGACTGAAAACCAGATATTTGGCGCGGCGATTGACAGCGAGGACGGAACGGCCGTGTAGCCGCCGCTGTAATTCGGACAAAGTAAGCCCAACCAGATGGCGCGGCCAATAGTTCCGCACCTCAGTAAACGTTTGTCCGATTAACGGCCGTCGCAGCGCGCGCACGGCCGTTTCAACCTCTGGTAACTCTGGCATATGAAAGTTTGCAAGTCCGCAAGCTTGCATGTTTGCAAACGATGCAGTCCTCGCCGCTTAGTCCTCGATTCTACAAAACAGTAAACTCACCACTGTCGTAAAACAGATCGTCATCCACCCAAATTTTGCCGCCGTCCCGCATATCGCAAATCATATCCCAATGCACTGATGATTTATTCTTGCTGCCTGTTTCTGGATAACCGCCGCCCACTGCCATATGGATCGTACCGCCAATCTTCTCATCAAACAAAATGGATTTGGTGAAGCGACTGATGCCATTATTCGTCCCAATCGCCCATTCGCCCAGGTAACGCGATCCCGGATCCGTATCTAGCACGCTAATCAAAAACGCCTCATTCTTCTTGGCAGTGGCGTCAACCACTTTGCCGTCTTCAAAGCGCAGTTCAATCCCTTCTACTTCGCGTCCGCTGTAAATGGCCGGATAAGTAAAACGCACCCAGCCGTTAACCGATTCTTCCACCGGGCCGGTAAAAATCTCGCCGCTGGGCATATTCTTTTGCGCGTCGGAATTGATGAAAGTGCGTCCGGCGATAGACAGAGTCATATCCACATTGGGACCTTTGACCTTCACATCCTTCTTGCCAACCAGCCAATCCACCAATTTTTGCTGCATCGCGCTAACTTTGCGCCATTCCGCTACCGGATCGGCCTTATCCACAAAACAAGCGCCGTATACAAAATCTTCAAATTCGCTTAGCGACATATCCGCTTCTTGAGCCTGGGCATTGGTCGGGAACATCGTCCCCACCCAACGAAATTCGCCGCTGGCGCTGCGGCGCATGAATGTCTCTGTAATCTCCCGGCCAGCCAAACGGGCCATTTGCTGTCGGGCCGGATCAACGCCATTCAATGTGCGTGTATTATCCGAACCGCTCAAACCAATCATGCAATCATATGTTTCCATAATCAATTTGGTCGGTTCGGGGATATGTTGCAATTGGTCGTCGCTGCCGTTTTTGAGCATGATTTCGGCAAACTCAGGTTCTTGCCAGATAACCAATGGATGTCCGCCTGCGGCCACAACTTTACGATAGGTTTCTTTCACCAATGGCAAAGAGGCTACGCTGCCTCTAACCATCACTTTATCGCCTGGCTGCACTTTGACGGAATAATCAACTAATAATTCAGCTAATTTTTCAACGCGTGGATCACTCATTTCTTCCTCTTAAGGCTAATGTTAATTATGTTCGATTAAGATGAGCCTTGATTATATCGTAAAAAGTTCAACTTGAACCTTTTAGTGATTGCCTCTTCGGAATAAGTTGTTTACCATTGGCATATGTACCCGGAAGATCGTGTTTTGGTCGCTTATGTGCCCCGTCCGGCAGATTTTGCCATTGTGGAAACGCAGGGGTGGTATCGAATACCGCAGCGCCATGCCCCAAAGGGCTTACATGCCGAGTATTTTGCTTTTTATTTTGGCCGTCGTTTTGGGCCAGAAAAGTGGGCGATTCACTTTTTTGCCCGGCAGGTAGGATATGAATTGGTTTCGCGGCTGACTCTTTTCCCCGACCAGCCAGATCATCCGCGAGCCAATGAACCTTATTACAAGGTGCAGTTAGGCTCGCTGCAACGATTGGAACGGCCGATTATCAGTCTACGGTGGCGACGGGTCACTTTTATTCACACAACATGGGACCGCTTTCAACAAGCAACGGAAATCAATGATTTGTTTGTGGACGGGGAGGCGTATGTGGATAGACTCTATGCGGCGCTGAAGGAGCGGGGGATTCAGGCTGAACGGCAATACCGCGTCAAGGAATCGGGCGGCGTCTATGTTGTGCCGCTGACAGTTTTGTGTAAAAACGGCCGTATTGACATCGATTCTAACCAAATACCAACCACCCCAACAGAACTAGCCCAGCTAACCGACCAGATTATGCAACAAATGGTCGAAAAAGGCGGGATAGTCAGTGAGTCAAATTTGATCTGACTGACGCTAATCAGCGCCAATCAGGCTCAATCATCTTAAAGATAAAAGAAGTAAAACAACGTGATATATTTGCAACACATAGTTGATGAACTGGACGAACAACTGCCCGACGCCCCTTTTGTGCGCGAAGGGGGCAGTTTGCTCATGATGGTCGGTTTGCCCGGCACGGGCAAATCCTCAATCGTGCGCGGTCTAAACGACACATTGCCGCACATCGTCGTTAGCACCGACGCCATCCGCGCCAAAATGCGCAACCAGCCCACTTACACCGCCAAAGAGATGATGTTGGTGTATGAAGTTTGTTACGCTATCATTGAAAAACGCCTCAACCTGGGTCAACGCGTCGTCTTTGACGCTTCTAATTATTTGAAAGCGCGCCGCGAATATGTAGCCAGCCTGGCTAAAAGCTGTGGCGCGCCGGTAGCGACCTGCTACGTCCAGGCCTCTCAGGAAGCCATTGGGCAGCGGCTGGCCCAGCGCATCAGCGGCAAGAAGCAAACAGGCGACTTGTCCGATGCCGATTTGTCTGTTTATAAATGGATGGTTGAAGCGCAAGAGCCGATTACTAGCGAACATTTGATTTTGGATACGACATCAACCCCAGCGGCGGCATTAGCAAAAAAATTGTACGCCTATTGGTCTAGGATTGAAGCGGATGCGGCAAACGACCCTAATCTACAACCCCCTGGCTGGACCAGCCAATTTAGCAGCCCCGATTAATCTCGTCGCTGATTTTTGGCGGACGCGCGGTTGGCAAGTCTCCACTCAGCCGACTCGATTTGCAGGGCATGCCACAAAATTGGCGCAAACGGCGGCGGCGGCCGGACAACCGCTGGTATTAGCAGCAGGCGGCGACGGCACGCTGCGGGAAGTGGCAAATGGCCTGGCCGGTACGGAAACGGCGTTGGGGCTGCTGCCGGTGGGGACAGGTAATTCGTTTGCCAAAGAGCTGCAAATGCCGCGCCCCACGCGCTGGGACAAGCATAAGCTATTGCAAGCGGCCGATGCGCTGGCGGGTGGCCGTGTGCAGCGAATTGATTTGGGGATGATGGGAGACGGGAAACGGAGCAACGGCCGTTACTGGGTCTTGTGGGCTGGTGTCGGGGTCGATGGGTTTCTGGTAGACAATTTGGAACCGCGCCCTAAATGGTCCAAAAAACTAGGGACGGCAGGCTATGCCGCTCAAGGGTTAGCTGTTGCGCCTAAATTGCCGTCGATTCAAGCCAGGGTAGAAGTAGACGGCCGTATTTTTGAGGACGAATATCTGTTGGCGCTTGTCAGCAACTGCCGCCGTTATGCCGGCGGTGAAGTCGTCCTGAGCCCAAACGCTAAATTGGACGACGGTTTGTTTGAAGTATGGCTCTTTCGCGGCAGCGGCATGCCCCAAATTCTGGAATCTTTAATTAAAGTCAAGCTAGGTCGTCATTTGCAGGATGATGATTTTACGATGGTCAACGGCCGTCGCATCGTCATCCACACCAATCCCATTATGCCCGCTCAAGCCGATGGCGAGCGCGCTGGACACAGCCCTTTGATTTGTGAAATGAAACCGCGTGCCCTCCGCTTCCTTGTCCCCAACACCGCCCCGCCAGAATTGTTTACCCATCCAGCAGAAAATTTATGAATTTAGCGTGATGAATAAAGTAATTTGAATTAGGAAAACAATGGTTCTCCCGTTTTCCCTGCGTAAAACACAAAGAATTAACGCATTTTTTATCAAAATACTTTTTGTGGTTTACCTGGTCAGGAAGGCGATTCTTATCTGAACAACCAAAAACGGCCGTTTCCCCCAAGAAACGGCCGTCGCCAGCTTACCACATACCGATTACCTTCTCACCCGCTCATCCACAATCTCCCCATCCGCAATCGTAATTTGGCGCGTCACGCGGCTGGCCAATTCATTATCGTGCGTCACCATCAGGATAGTTTTGCCATCGGCGATGAGATTCTCAAACAGGCGGAAGACGGAATCGGCCGTTTTCGAGTCCAGGTTGCCCGTCGGCTCGTCGGCAGCGAGGAGGGGCGGGTCGTTGGCCAGAGCGCGGGCGATAGCCACCCGCTGCTGCTGCCCGCCGGACACCTCCGACGGCAGTTTGAAGGCATGGTCGGCCATCTCCACCTGCTCCAAAATGTGCATGGCCCGGTCTTGCCGTTCGCGCAGGGGGTAGGTATTGTTGAAATCCATCGGCAGCATCACATTTTCGATGCAGGAGAGCATGGGCAGCAGTTGGAAGAATTGGAAGATGACACCCATGTTCCGGCCGCGCCACTCAGCCATCGGCCCTTCCTTCAGGTGATGAATAGCCTGGTCGCCAACATAAATTTCGCCAGAGGTGGGGCGGTCTATGCCGGTGATCATGTTGATGAGTGTGGATTTTCCGCTGCCCGATTTACCGACGACGCCGACAAATTCGCCCTTGCCAATCTGTAAATCAATCCCGTTCAGAGCGATGAAGTCGCCGACGGGGGTGTTGT
>JANTGY010000059.1 GCA_024762695.1 Anaerolineae bacterium | reverse complement strand
CGGCTGTCGTCAACGCTTGTACCAATTCCCAGGCCGCTTCAGGATGTTCCGTGTTGGCATTGACTACATAGGCGCCCCAGAAGAGCCAGTTGCCGGGGTTGCCGGCGGGGCCTTCGGGCAGACCAACCACGTCCCATTCAAAATCAACAGTGCGGATACCAGGGGTGGCCCAACGGCCGTTTTGGAACATACCCACATTACCAGCGCGGAATGGCGGCTCGGCATCTTCGCCATAAGGCACGGCCGAACCCGAAGCGTAAAGCTCTTGGGCAAAGGTCAAGCCTTCCAGCGATTCGGGGCTGTCCAGATTACAAGCCGTGCGGTCTTCATTAAAGAAGCCACCGCCAGCCGCATTCATCCAGACGCCGTAAGGCCCCCACCAGGCGCTGCCGCCATAGCCTTGAATATCCGAACCCAATGCGCTAACCGCTTCCGATGTTTCCAGGAAGGCATCCCAAGTCCATTCGCCGGCCGCTTCCAGCTCGCGCGGATCGTCTACGCCCGCTTCCGCCAGCAAATCCATGTTCAAATACAGCGCAAACGTAGAGACGTCGCGGGGCAGACCCCACAACATTTCGCCGCTGTTGCCAGATTCGGGGTTAAAGGTAAGATGGAACATGGGACCGGGATAGAAGGCATCATCGCTGTACCCGGCGGTGGCGTCTGCCATATCCCGCATGTCGAGCAGCAAACCGCGCGTGGCGAAGTCGGCAACATCCGTACCGGGAATCCAGAACACATCTGGCGCGGTTCCGGAAGCCAGTTCGGTCTTCAGCACGTCCTGGTAAGAGGCTGTCTCGCTGCCGCCTGGTTCGTAAACCAAGGACACACCGTCAAGCTGCGCTGCCAACTCATCGCTAATGGACTGGTAAACGTCAGCTTCTTCCTGGTTGTCGGGTCGGGTGCGCCAACGCAGGGTGACGTCTCCCGTCTCGGTCTCTTCCATTGCTTCGCCTGCTTCTTCCGCCGGGGTATCCGCTTCTGTTCCGGTTTCTGTTTCAGCCGGTTCATCGGCCGTGCCCCCGCCGCAAGCGCTCAAAACGAGGCTCAGGCTCAAGAGTAATAACATGATTAACCAAAGTCGTTTCTTAAACATCTTTTCTTGTCCTCCTCAGAGAAAATTCTCAGAGATATTAAAAATAAATTTGTGACTATACAGGTCATTGCCCCACCTTCGTGAGGGCAGGCTCTGCGAAGGTAGGAATCCAAAAAGTGGATACCCGCCTTCGCGGGTATGACAGTCGATAGACGTCTGAATAGTTACATAAAATTTTGCAAAGTTGGTTTGATAAGGTTCGCGTTTTCTTGAACGATTTTCACCTCCTCAAATAATTGTTCGTAGTAAGGTACGCAGTCCTCGGAGTGCCATTGGCTGGAAGCTCGCCACTCCGAAGAGTGCGTGGCTAACTACGAGCTACCGTTTGTTTATTCCGAGTGGGCGCCGGTAGAACGACGCAAAATTAACTCCGCCGGTAAGCGTAAATGTTGATGCGGCTCTGCGGGATGTTGGATAGCTTGAATGAGCATTCCGGCCGCTTCGCGCCCTAAAGCGACGAAATCTTGCTTCAAGGTGGTTAGCGGCGGGGCAAAATAAGCGGCCAGGGGAATGTCGTCTATGCCGATGATGGAAAGTTGGGCGGGGATTTGCAGCCCCATATCGCGGGCGGCGCGTAAGGCGCCAACGGCCATTTGGTCGTTTTGGACGAAGATCGCGCTGGGGAGACGGCCGTCTCCCGCCAAACTCATCAACGCATCATAACCGGATTGGGCCGACCAATCCCCCTCAATGACCAGTGTGTCGTCAACAACCAGCCCCGCCGCGTCCATCGCCGCCGCATACCCGGCACAGCGGTCTTGCGAACAATCTTCGGCCATCGGGCCGGTGAGACAACCAATTTGTTGATGGCCTAAATCGAGCAGATGTTGGGTAGCCGTGCGGGCGGCTGCCTCGTCGTCGAGGGCGACTGAATTGGCGGCTTCGTTGCGAGGTCGCGCGCCGGCAAATACCAGGGGGAAGTTCTTGGGTAGGAGATGGTGGCGATCATCTGCGTATGGATTAATAACCATGATCCCCTCCGACCTGCCGCTGTTCACTAACTCATCCACCAGCGCCGCAAACGTCTCTTCATCCGGGGCGGAGGCCGACATCATAAAAAAGCCTTGTTTCCGCGCTTCTCGTTCGGCGCCGTCAATGATACTGGCGAAGGTGTAGTCGGTGAGGTTGGGGGAGATACAGGCTAAAACGCCGCTGCGTCCGCGGGCCATCGAGCGGGCCATCGCATTGGGGCGGTAACCTAGTTCAGCAATGGCCGCTTCCACCAACGCTCTGGTTTCGGGGCTAACGCGTTCGTTCTGATTGATGACGCGCGAGACGGTTTGATGGGAAACGCCGGCATGGGCGGCGACATCACGAATGGTAACGCGGGCGCGGGTCATTTTGTTCTCTCCTTCTTCCAAGGCTCCGTTATGTTACCGGTCACGTGACCGGTAACATATATCATAATGTCAGGCGATTAGTTTGTCAATGGTTTGGATGGAAACTATTCTTGCGGATACAATGGCGGTATGAAAACGACGATTCGCGCATTTATAGCAATTGCATTGCCGGATGATGTGAAAGCGATGTTGGGAGAGGTGAGTGAAGCGTTGGCGGCGCAAATGCCGCCGCACAGCGTGCGTTGGGTAAGGCCGGATTTGCTGCATGCGACGCTGCGTTTTTTGGGGGATACGGCCGTTTCCCAACTGCCAATCATCGCTTCTGAACTAGATCGCATAATGGCCGGACATTATCGAATTGATTTGTGGGTGAGCGGATTAGGCTGTTTTCCTAATCGGAGGCGCCCACGAGTGATCTGGGCAGGTTTGCAAGGGGATGTTACGGCCGTTAACTCACTCAAACGGGGTATTGATGTATGTTTGGAACCCCTGGGTTGGGAATTGGAGAGACGGCCGTTTCGGCCGCATTTAACGTTGGGAAGGGTTAAAGATAGTCGGCAGTTGCGGGGAGTTGCGTGGGGCGCGGCGGTTAAGGAGTTGGTTGTGCCGGTGACGGCCGTTCATCTCATCGAAAGTCAATTACGGCCAGGCGGGCCGATTTACACTGTGCGCCATACCAGCAAGTTAAACGGATAATTTACCCGTCAAAGCGGGCGAGGCGGGCATAGAAACGGTCATTATAATTGAGATCGGGGCTGGTTTGATACGGCTGTTCTACAAACGCCTGCACCTCTTTTGTCGAGCGCAGCCAAATGAACCGTTTGTGCGGCGCAAAATGTTCAATTTTACGTAATACATTGGGTCGGGCGCGGTTGGGGTAGTCCAGAATGTGACGCAAGAAGCGGGGGAACGCCGGGTCTAAAACCGATTCCCGACATCCTTCGGCAATATCGGGGCGATTCCGATTCCGGTATTGAATGCGCCGTTTCGTTACCCGCCAGGCGCAAAGTAATCGGGGTAAATCCAAAAAAACAATGGTGTCGGCCATCTTTAGCCGAATATCCAATGTGTCGCGGTAATTGCCGTCAATGATCCACGAATCGCCCAGGGCCAAATTTTCCACTTGCGTCGTCCATTCCTCTTTGGGCGTTCCCACCCAACCTGGATGCCAAAAGTATTTGTCCAGATGAAAGACTGGTAAATTTAGCCCGGCGCCTAGCTGGCGGGCCAATGTCGATTTGCCGGAGCCGCTGGAACCGATGACGACAATGCGCTTCATAGATGCGGCCGTTTCCACAGCGATATGGGGTGGCGAGTGGCTAAAAAGCGCCTCTTTGAGATAATTGGGCTGGACAAGTGGCGGTAGAGCTGATTGTTGCGGAGGTTCAAGCTGCCATTGGATTGTCATTGATTATGAATATCCCGTTTTTGTTTTTTTGACGGATTCAAGCCAATGGCTCTGGGGGATTTAGGTAGAATGAGCTTGAAATCCGTCTAAATTTGTTCTATCTAATCGTACTGGATAGATGTTAAAATCCGCGTGAATAGGCCGTGAACCTTCGCATAATCATGACTAATGTACTAAGAAAATAGGAAAATTTAGGGGATTTTAAGTAATGAAACCGCTCGTTTATTACTGTCGCTGGCAAGAAGCGACACTGCGCTTAAGAGGTCGGGATGATACGGCCGTTTGGGGGCATCTTGTTTACGCAAATGATGAAACGAAAGACGACCAGGCATTTCGCTTCGAACTTAAAACGCAGCGGCTTACTCTTGAAGAGGCTGCTGGCGAAAAAGTTATTCAGTTAGACGAAATGGGGATTGAAATTCAGACTTGATAGGGTTAGATGATTAGGTGCGGCGCTGCCGGTAGGCCTCAATCACATTGGGCAGATTTTCCAATTTTTGCAATACCCAATTAAGCTGATGTAAGCTGACAACTTCAACTACCAAATAGATGGTCGTAATGCTGCCGGTTACGGCCGTTTTTGTTTTGGGCACGTTGATTTGTTGTCCGCGCAGCATACTAACAATTTCGTCAATCAAACCGGCCCGGCGATATGCTCTGACTAAAATTGGGATAGGAAAAGTCTTCTCTTCAGATCCCCAATCCACATCAATGATCCTTTCGCGATCATTGATAGCTGCTACCTGTTTGCAATCTTGTCGGTGGATAGTGACACCGCGCCCGCGTGTAATGTAGCCGACAATCGGTTCCGGTGGAATAGGGCTGCAGCAGCCTGCCATTTTGGTGTGCAAGCCACTTACGCCGCTTACAGTTAACCCTTTGGGCTTTGATTGCGGTTGGAGTAGGGGAATCAACTCGTCATCCGGCTGTAAGTTTTTCTTTAGAACGGCAATGGCCCCGCTAATTTGGGAGCTTTGAATGTCGCCGAAGCCGACTTTAGCCAGAAATTCTTCCACATTGTCATATTTTAGGGCTTCGGCAATTTCGGCTATGGTGTAATTTTCAGTCAGCCCCAATCGTTTTAGCTCGCGTTCGATAACACCGCGCCCTTGTTCGATGTTTTGCTCGCGTTCCTGCTCGCGGAACCAGTGACGAATTTTGCTTCGGGTACGGGCGCTGCCAGTGTATCCCAGGCTGGAATTCATCCAGTCCCGGCTGGGACCGCTTCGCTTCGCGGTGATGATTTCTACTTGATTCCCCGACTTCAATTTGTAGTCAAGGCTGACCATTTTGCCGTTAACGCGCGCCCCACGACAACGATGCCCGACTTCGGTATGAACCTGATAAGCAAAATCAATAGGCGTTGAGCCGGCAGGCAGTTCAAATACATCGCCGTGCGGCGTGAAGACATGAATACGCTCCGCAATTAGCTCCGTTTCAAAAATCTCATTTTGCGATGAGACATCCTCGCTGTCGCGCAATGCAGTCAGCAGGTCGCGGAGACCTTGAATGCGACGCTGCACGGAGGCGCTGACGCGGGCGCCGCCCTCTTTGTAAGCCCAGTGGGCAGCGACTCCTTTTTCGGCATTTTCGTCCATGCGGACGGTTCGGATTTGGATTTCCAGGGTTTGACCGGTGTGGCTGTCAATTACGGCCGTGTGCAATGATTGATAACCATTCGCTTTAGGCGTGGCAATATAATCGTCAAACTCTTGGGGAATAGGCTGCCAAAGGCTGTGAACCGCTCCCAGAACTTGATAGCACAGCGTGCGGTCAATATCCTCCTTTGCTTTACTACTCTTTTCCGCATACCCTTCTTGGGTCATGGGGTCAACAATAACTCGTAACGCCTGCACATCATAAATCCGTTCAAACGGCAGCCGTTTTCGTTGCATCTTGCGATAAATCGAATAAATATGTTTGGGGCGGCCGGTAACGGTAGCCTGAATGCCTAACTCTTTAATTTTACTCCGCAATTTTCTTGTTGCCGTTTCAATCTTTTCCGCTCGGCCTGTGCGGCGGCTGGCCAATTTCTGGGCAATTTTTCGATATTGCGCATTATGCAAATAACGAAATGCTAAATCTTCCAATTCCCATTTTAACTGCCATACGCCCAAGCGGTTAGCCAGCGGGGCATAGATATTCATCGCTTCATTGGCGACTTCATATTGTTTTTCAGCGCTGAGACCCTCTGCTTTTCGTAAATCTTGCATGCAGTCAG
The DNA here is from genome assembly GCA_024762695.1 of Anaerolineae bacterium. Taxonomy (GTDB): domain Bacteria; phylum Chloroflexota; class Anaerolineae; order Promineifilales; family Promineifilaceae; genus JACKCC01. The sequence goes on along the minus strand of JANTGY010000059.1, from coordinate 8,398 downwards.
CCATTCTGATTAAGATGAGGCGTATATCCCACTCAATGATAGACAAAATTGCACGGCGGATACCTTCCAACGATTTCCCATCGCCGCCGCCCTGTTGGTGTTTCTTATAAGCTTCCTGTGTTGCAAAGTCGTGTAAATTTTTTAACCCGGCGACCAGAGCTACTACTTCTGGATCGAACAGCGGTTTTAAATCGTTTTCTGTTTTGCCAGTGTGGGCGTACAAACTGTCTTGCAGTAACCCGGCAATGATGGCCTGACTGTCAGCTCCCAACCGCAGCATGATATGGGCAACGGCTAAATTATGGTCGATGCGGAGTTCTCCGGAGTCGCGACGCTGCCCATTATGGGCGTCTCTGGCAAAAGAATACGCCAGTCGAATTTTATCGCCAGCATGAAGGTATGTATCTGGCGGTAGAGCGTCCAGCAGCCCTTGCAGAGAATTGTCGGGGGACTTTGTCATATTCATAAAAAAACAGGCGCACTCAATGATAGAGCCGCCTGCCTAAAGGCAAAACAGATAAATTAATACAACCTCTCACAGCTCTCTGGATATGAGAGGTTGTATTTATGAGTTTCTGGAATGGGCGCTCCTTAATCGGCCGTTTCCGACGTTTCGTCTTCAGCGGCAGCAGGTTCGTTTTTGCGTCGATAAGAATCTACTTGTTCTTTGACCTGGGCGGCGCGTTCCTTGCCTGTGTCTAGTACGATGCGAGCCTGTTCTTGCATTCGGCCGCCAGTTTCTTGTACACGGCCGCGCGTGTCGGCCACGATGTTGTCGGCGCGTTCGCGGTATTGTTGCAGTCGTTCCTCGCCAGTATGGCGCAGGTCGCGGCTTTTGTTAGCCATTTGATGGCGTGTTTCTTCGCCAGATTGCGGCGCCAAAATTAACGCTGTGGCTGCGCCAACGAGACCGCCGATCACAAACCCGGCTAAAAATGATCCTAATTCATTATTGTTTTCACTCATGATATTAATCCTCCAGAAGGTTGTCAGGGTTGCCGAAGAATGCCTTAAACCCGCGCCGAACGGCGGCCATGTAGCTGTTGGCTTTGGTTACCGGTTTGACGACATTTTCGCTGACAAAAACAGATGTGCCTCGCACCATTCCCACAGTTTCGTTCGTTTTTTCCAAGATGGGTTTAATTTCAAATTCCACCATGTTGACCAGGCGAATAACCATAATTAGCAGAATGATGAGGGCGATGCCAAAGAGACAAGACTCTAAAGCCAGGGCAATGATGAAGATGTCGCGCACGGCTTCGATGGTTGGGGCCTGGTTTTGGGCTAGCCAAAGCGCGCCCCAAATAAAAAGACCTGCGAGCGCGAGTAACAGGATGACGCCAAGAACGATGTAGAGTGTAGGTATTAGACGCTTTGTGGAAGCGTTTTCAGATGGTATTCTAACGGTCGTTTGTGTTTTCATGATTATTTCCTAGCTATTCCAGTATACCATTATTAGAAATGTTCAGCTATTGGTATTTTTATGCTGTTCTCGCGTTTCTTGTTCGGCTTTTTTTATGATGGGATGGCTGGCGTGATGGGTCACGGTTTTCAGTAGTCCCGTTTTGCCGTCATTCCCGCGCAGGCGGGAATCCATCTTCTCCTCTGAAAATGGAACACGGATTAACACGGATGAACACAGATAAGAGATGTGTCCCGTTTTCGTTCATTTGATGGTGCCGCGCAGCGGCGTGGTGTCTCCTGTAACAAAATATGGATGCCTGCCTTCGCAGGCATGACAAGCCGACTACTGAAAAACCGTGCGTGATGGGTGATTTGCTTTGGCAATCTATCATCCGGCTGTTATCCTTGATAGATGCGAAATAAAGGTTTTTTGTACGCAGTTGGCGCGTATACCTTGTGGGGCTTTTTTCCAATTTATTGGCGGTGGCTGGTTGATGTACCCGCTATGGAGATTTTGGCGCATCGGATGACCTGGTCGCTGGTTTTTGTTGTCGCAGCGCTGACTTTTAAGCGGCGTTGGGATTGGCTGCGGCCGGCGTTGAAGGATAGGCGCACGCTGCTGACTTTTTTGGTGTCGGCGTTTTTTCTGGCGATTAATTGGTTTACGTATATTTGGGCTGTCAACGCTGGTTTTATTATTGAAACAAGTTTGGGTTATTTCATCAATCCATTGTTGAATGTTTTGTTGGGCGTGCTGTTTTTGCGGGAGCGGGTACGCGGTTGGCAGTGGGCGGCAATCGCTCTGGCGGGAGCGGGGGTGTTGTATTTGACGTTTAGCTATGGCAAGCCGCCCTGGATTGCGTTGACGTTGGCGGGGTCGTTTGGGATGTATGGTTTGCTGCGGAAAACGGCCGTTCTCGACGCGCTGGAAGGATTATCTTTGGAAACGGCCCTTTTATTCTTGCCCGCATTAGGGTATTTGCTGTATTTGCAGGGAACGGGGCAAGGTTCGTTTGGCAGTGTGGATGGGCAGACGACGATATTGTTGGCGTTGGCGGGGGTGGCAACGGCCGTTCCCCTGTGGTTATTTGCTCTTGGCGCGCGCCGGGTGACATTGGTTACGTTGGGCTTATTGCAATACATCGCCCCGACCCTTCAGTTTTTGATTGGCGTTTTTATTTTTGGCGAGTTATTCGGTCGGGCGCAGATGGTTGGCTTTGGTTTCATTTGGCTGGCCTTGCTGATTTATTCGGCCGATGGGATATTAACTGCTCGGCGACAAGCGCGGCTAGAACCGATCATATTAGATCGGATGGGAGTGTAAAAAATGAGCGAACATCAGTTGTTGTATTTATCACAGGCAGAGGTTGAAGCTGTCGGTTTGACGATGGCCGAAATCATCGAAGCAGTCGAGACGGCGTTTGTGGAAAAAGGAAACGGCCGTGTCGAAATGCCGCCCAAACCCGGTATCCATCCTGGCGGCGGCGACAACTTCATTCATGCCATGCCCGCTTACATTGGGGCCATGAAATCGGCCGGAGTGAAATGGGTGAGCGGCTTCCCCGGCAATCAGGAACGGGGCTTGCCCTACATCACCGGGCTGCTTATCCTGAATGACGCCGAAACTGGGCTGCCTTTGGCGGTGATGGACTGTGTTTGGATTACGGCGATGCGGACGGCAGCAGCAACGGCCGTTGCCGCCCGTTATTTGGCCCGCCCCGAATCTTCGACGCTGGGCATATTGGGCTGCGGCGTTCAAGGGCGCAGTCATGTGGCCGCTTTGCATGAACTATTCCCGTTACAGCGCATCATGGCCTACGATACCCATCCTGAAGCGGCGGCCCAATTTGCGGCGGAGATGGGGGATCAATTTGATTTGGATGTTGTCGTCGTTGATGATCCGCGCCGGGCAGTGAGCGGCTGCGATCTCGTCGTCACCGCCGGGCCGATTTTGAAACAGCCCCATCAAACCATTCGCGCTGGTTGGCTGGACGAAGGCGCTTTTGCCTCATTAGTAGACTTCGACTCTTACTGGCATCCCGCTGCGATGGCTGAAGCCGTCAAATTTTGCACCGATGATGTGCCCCAACTGCGCCATTATCAAGATGTCGGTTATTTTCAACGAATCCCAGGCATATATGCCGACCTCGGCGAATTAGCGACAGGACAAAAACCAGGCCGCGAAAACAATGTTGAACGCACGATGACAGCCAACTTGGGGCTGGCGATGGACGACATGGCCGTTGCCCCGCTAATTTATAAGAAGGCGATTGAACAGGGCATGGGAACCTGGCTGCCGCTGTGAGTAATTGCCTGGAAGTTTCTCGGTTGTCATACCCGCGAAGGTGGGTAACCAGGTTGTGGATTCCTGCCTTCGCAGGAATGACCCGCATAGATAACCTTTTCCGGGGGAGTAATTGGTATGAGTCGTTCTGATGGTTCTGGCGTGGGGTTGTCTTTGGTGATTCTTTCATCAGCTTGTTGGGGGATGTCGGGCATATTCATCACGTTTATCACTGCCGAGAGCGATATTTCGGCCTGGGGACTGGCGTTTTGGCGGGAAGTGGCGGCAATCATTGCCCTGTTTACCGGTCTGCGCTTGTTTCGGCCTGATTTGCTGCGTATAAAACGGCAGGATTGGATTTGGCTGGCGTTGATGGGCGCGACGGGGATGGGGTTGCTGCACGGCACCTGGAATATGTCGGTGATGTTGAATGGCGCGGCCGTCGCTACTATTTTGCAATACAACGCGCCAATTTTAGTTTCGATTGCCGCTTTTTTGCTATGGCGGGAGCCGTTAACGAGCCGCAAAATCGCCGCCATCATTTTGGCTTTTGCCGGAACGTTGTTGGCGGTGGGCATTGATTGGGGGGCGAGTTTGCAAATTACGCAGCAGGGGCTGTTAGCTGGATTGGGAACGGCCGTTGCCTTTGGCTCCATCAGCCTATTCGGTAAGAAACTAAGCGGCGATTATCATACCTGGACGATTTTGTTTTACACCTTCCTTTTCGCCGCGTTAGCCCTGCTGCCGTTACAGATTGGACGGCCGTTGCCCCAGATTATTTCCAGTGGCGCACTGTTTGCCTTCATTGGCTTATTGGCAATTTCCACCATTGGCGGCTACGCAATCTATACCATCGGCTTGCAGCGACTTCCGGCCAGCATCGCCGTGATCGTCGCCACAATGGAAGTTCCCTTTTCGGCGTTGTTCGCCTTCCTACTGCTGGGTCAACAAATGAGCGTTTTGCAGGGCGCGGGCGGGGCAATGGTCGTCAGCGGCGTGATTTTGCTTTCGAAACCCCAGCGCAAGTTGAAATTAGCCGCTTAATCGTAGGGGCGACCCTTGTGGTCGCCCACTAGGGCAGGGCACAAGGCCTGCCCCTACAAACGGTTTCATAATTTTGGCCGGAAATCAGAAGTGTCGTTCCCACGCAGGCGGGAATCCACTCATATAATAGAAAGAATGGATACCTGCCTTCGCAGGTATGACAGGGTTTAGTTTATGTTGAGTATTGAAAAACAATTACAAGACGGCAAGCTTGTCTGTCCCATTTCGCGCCAGCCATTGGCGCTTGAGGGGAGTGAACTACGTACGGCCGACGGAAAATATCATTATCCTCTGGTGAATGGCGTCCCGGTATTGCTGCCGGAAGAACAACAGCAAGCTTACCTGACTCAAGAGAAGGGGAGCATGGAAAAAGAATACGTCGGCGCGGGCAAGGAGTCCCGCATCAGGGCCTGGTTCAATGGTTTTGTGAACCGCGATTATCGCAGCGAACCGTCGCGGGCCGCCTTTGCCCAGGCAATTAATGCCCAGCCAGACGACGCGCTGTGCGTGGCTGTTGGCGGCGGGCCGCATCATGTTCATCCTAAATTGATCAACCTGAACATCGGGCTGTTTCCTAACGTGCATGTGGTGGGCGACGCTTACCAACTGCCCTACGCCGATAATTCGGTGGACGCCATCCATTGCGAGGCGGTTTTGGAGCATTTGGAATTCCCCAATGAGGCGGTGCGGGAAATGTACCGGGTTTTGCGGGTTGGCGGGCAGGTTTTTGCGGCGACGCCGTTTATGCAGCATTTCCATGCCTACCCTAACCATTTTCAAAATTTCACGCTCATCGGTCATCGCCGTTTGTTTGAGCGGGCTGGATTTGCGATTGAATCGGCGGGGGTTTGCGTGGGGCCGACGTATGCGGCCTGGGGCTTGGTTTTTCGGTATGTGTACACTTATTTGACTGTGCCCGGCTTGCGGCAGCTTTTTGCCGGATTGGCGGCGGTCTGGGCGTTGTTGTTACGGCCGTTAGACAAAATCCTGAATCGCTCGCCCAACGCCCACTTGCTGGCCTCCACCACCTATGTCCACGCCGTCAAGCGAGATGGCGAGACGGTCTAAAAATTCGTGTAACGACAATGCTCCGTTTAGAAAATATCGAAAAAGCGTTCGACGGCCAGCCCGTTTTGCGAGGCGTGTCGTTGGCGGCGGCGACCGGGGAGTCGGTTGTGCTGCTGGGGCCAAGCGGCTGCGGTAAGACAACGCTGCTGCGAATCATTGCTGGTTTGGAAAAGGCCGATAACGGCCGTCTCTCCCTCAACGACGAAGAGTTGACCCAACAGCCCGTCCACCAGCGTGGCTTTGGCATGGTTTTCCAGGATTATGCCCTTTTCCCCCATAAAAATGTGTTTGAAAATGTCGCCTTTGGCTTGCGGATGGCTGGCTGGGAACGTCAGGAAATTGCCGCGCGCGTGGGGCAGGTGTTGGCATTAGTCGGGCTGGTTGATTTTGGCGAACGGCCGATTTACGATTTGTCGGGCGGCGAACAGCAGCGGGTAGCTCTAGCCCGCTCGTTGGCTCCCGCGCCCCGGCTGCTGCTGTTGGATGAGCCGTTGGGGGCGTTAGATCGGGCTTTGCGGGAGCGGTTAATGCTGGATTTGCGGGCTATTTTGAAGCAAGCGGGCGGGGCAGTGGGACGGCCAGAGGGAATTACGGCAATTTACGTCACCCACGACCAGGCCGAAGCGTTTGCCATTGCCGACCGGGTTGTGGTGATGAATAACGGCCGTATCGAACAAGGCGACACACCCACCAATCTGTACCGGCAGCCGATTTCCCCCTTCGTCGCGCGTTTTTTGGGCATGAATAACTTGCTCGAAGGCCAGGTTCTGACTGTGGATCCACTTGTCGTCCGCACACCAATTGGCGCTTTCACCTTAGCGGACGAAAGCCGCCCCCCTTTTACCCCGACGCCCCAACAGCTCTGCACGCTTTTAGTCCGCCCCGACGCGGCCCAATTGGCCGCCGATGATACCGATTTACCCAATGCGGTTGACGGCCGTTTGCAAGCCCTCTCTTTTCGCGGCCGTTACCAGATTGCGACCATAATCAACCCCCGTATCCCCATCCCGTTGCAATTTGAATTTGATACGGCCGTTTCCCTTCCCCCCATCAACTCCTTAGTTCGCATAGTTATTAACGCGAGCGGGCTGCAACTGTTAGCATGATATTAGACATGGCTTTGTTGGTTGCTATTGAGAGGCGCGGGAGCGTATAATGGTTGAATGCAAGTATACCGGTTTCGGTAAAGGAAAAACGTATGTCAATTTTATGGGCCATCGGTGGCTTTTTTATTGTCTTGACGCCAATCATCCTGGTACATGAACTAGGTCACTTTTGGGCGGCGCGCCTTTCTAACATCCGCGTCGAAGAGTTCGGTTTTGGCTTGCCGCCGCGCGCCTTAAAGATTGCCGAACGCAATGGAACGATCTATTCTCTCAATTGGATACCGCTGGGCGGTTTTGTGCGTCCGGCGGGAGAGGATGATCCCACGGTGGAAGGCGGGTTGTCCGGCGCCTCCAAACGCGCCCGATTATTCGTCTTAGCCGCTGGGGCTGGAGCCAACATGATTATGGCTTTTGTAATTTTTATGGCGATTGCCATGATGGGAACCCCGGCCATCGCCATTACGGGCATTAACCCCGATTCGCCGGCGCTGACGGCCGGTTTACAGGCTGGCGATGTGGTGTTGGAAGTGGAAGGCGAAAAGGCCGACAGCTCGCGCGTGATTGCCGCGCCCATGTATGCTAAGGGAGGGCAGCCGGTCGAAATGCTTGTCCTTCGCGACGGCCAGGAATTGCTGTTAACCGTCGTGCCGCGCCCCACTGGCGATTACGATCCGGCAAAAGAAGGGCCAATTGGCGTTTCGCTTGGGATGTCTGAGAGCGGCGAGCGGATTAGGCGCAATCCTCTTGAGGCGACCGTAAATGCCGGTCAGATGATTGGCGATTATGTGCGCTTGTTTGTGAGCGTGCCCGGTATGTTGGCGCGCGGCGAACTGACTGCTGAGGAGGCACGGCCGTTAAGCATCGTCGGTATCAGCCAAATAGCGGGTCAATCGGTTGAAGCGACCACAACTACTCGTGATTTGTTCCCTTTACTCAATATGATGGCGTTTATCAGCGTTGCTCTGGGCCTTACTAATTTGCTGCCAATCCCGGCCTTGGATGGCGGCCGTATTATGTTTGTCCTGATTGAGGCGGTACGCGGCCGCCGCATTGAACCAGAGCGCGAAGGCATGGTGCATGTTATCGGCATGTTAGTTTTGCTGGGCCTGATGGTGTTGATGATGGTGCAAGATATTGTAAACCCGATTATTCCATTTTAGGCGGGGTTTCGAGGCTGCGAAGCTGCGAAGTTGCGCTACCTCGCAGCTCTGTAACAATAAACTATGACTGAAGAATTAGAACTACCCTTTTTAACTGTGCTAAATGAGTTGGCAACGGCCGATCCGCTGCCGTTAGAATTGTTGTATCGTTTATCCGATTTGTCGGCAGATGATTTTGCCGCCTTTTGCGAGTGGCTGCCCCAAACGGCCGACGAGCGGCGGCGCGTGCTTATGCGCCATCTGGCTGACATTAGTGAAGAGAATTTTGTCGTCGATTTTGCGCCCATTTTCGCATTTGCCATGAATGACGTTTATGCGCCGGTGCGCCAGGC
>JANTGY010000058.1 GCA_024762695.1 Anaerolineae bacterium | reverse complement strand
CTCATACGCCGGAAAACTGATGACCGTCTGCTCGCGGAAACTGGCAATACGATTCCAGATGGCAGCCAAATCGGCCTCGTCTTGCAGCCGCGCCGCCAACCCGCGCGAACCGGCGGCAACCTCGGCCAAATAATCTTGCCCAAACTGCTGGCTGGCCGCGGAAAGATTCTGGTTATTCAACCAGATGGTATGAATCGGCACGCCCCGACTGGCGGCCATGCCGGCAATGTCGTTCACGTTATAACGCGAACTGACGACATCCGTGCCATCGGTCATCACCACGATGGAAGCCGCCATTTCCGGATTGGGTTTGAGGCTGTCTATCTCCTCAATCAAACCGCCCAGGCTGTCGGCCAGAGCCGTCGCCCCTAATTCAGGCTCCAGCGGCGCGGCAAACAAGTTTCGCACGCTGTTGTGAAAAGTGTCGGGAGGCATCAGTTGGTCGGCAGATGTCTCGCCCACCTGATAAACGGCAACTGCGTCGGCGCTTTCTTCCATTGTGGGCGCGCTGGCATATTGTTTGATGGCTTCTTGAATGGCGGGCAGTTGGTCGGCTACGCCGGGGGGAATGTCAATCAAAAACAGCGTAAAGACGCCTGCTTTGTGGCTGCCAGTCACTTGCAAGGGGCTGACCGGCACGCCATTTTGTCGCGCCGTCATCGCTTGTTGGGAAAAATCTAGCGGCGCGCCCTGGCCGTCAATCCCAAACACATGCAAGCCAATCAATGGCGGGCTGTTCACTGCGCTGCCCGTTATGGCGATGTAGGGGTTGGTTTCATCCTGAGCTTGGACGGTGACGGCCGTCAACAACAAACTCAACATGAGCAAAATCGTAACTATACCGGTCATTCCTGCGAAGGCAGGAATCCACTGCATGGATACCCGCCTTCGCGGGTATGACAGTTGCGCGACACCTGTACAGATACGCAAAATCAATCTGAAATAAGGATGTTTTTTCTTTGCCATAGGGGTTGCCTCATTTGCCGCTTCTTACCGTGTTATAATAGCAAACCAAAGGCAGAAAGTAAACATAAAACGGAAAACAGGAAACAGAAAACGTAAAACGTGATGCGTAAATTTTGGCGGGTCGTTTCAGGGATATTAGGCTTATTGATCATGCTAATCGTTTCGGCAGCGGCGCAGACAGCGGCGCAGGATGCGGCGCGGCTGTGGTTGGGCGAGCCGGATTTGTCCGCTTTCCCCCTAGTACGGATTCCGCTGTTTACCGCCGATGCCCAGGGCGCGCCGCTGGCCGATTTTTCCCGGTTGAGCTTGCGCGAGAATGGCATTCCGTTGGAATTGACTGTTACCAATGAACCGGCCGGTTTGGATGTCACTTTTGTGTTGGACGCCAACGCCGAATTTGAGATGGACGACGCGGGCGATGGATTGACCCGGCGCGCCAAAACGGCCGATTCCATCAGCCAGTTTGCCGCCCGTTTTATGAGTCGGGACGGGCTGGATCGGGTTTCGGCGCTTGTGCCCGATGCGGCGGGGATTAACGGCCGTTACCTCATCCAAAACAGCGATAGCCCCGACATCGCCGCCCAAACCATCACCGCCTACAAGCCAGCAACGACATCTGAGCCGCCATTACAAGCAATGCTGACGCTGGCGATTGAGCAAATGGCGCGCAACGAGGACGGCCGTTTCCAGGCAATTCTACTTTTCAGCGACGGCGGGCGCAGTTTCTCGTCGTTGGATACGGCGGCGCTGGTCGAGCAAGCGCAGGCGGCGCAGATTCCAATTTATGCCGCCATTCTAGGCGCGCAGGCCGACGCCAACGAGATCTCCAATGTTACCCGCCTGACAGAGCCGACGGGCGGCGGCTACGCAGCTATGCCTACCGCTGGCAGCGCGGAACCGATTTATTTGGCCTGGCAGGGTCATGCCAACCGGCAATTTATTGAATACCAATCATTGCAAACGCAAAACGGCCGTTACCCCATCACCGTCAATTTAGGCAGCATCCGCGCGGCGACGGAATTAGTTTTGGCCTTAGCCGCGCCAGAAATCGCCATCCAAATGCCCGTCAGCGAGATTCAGCGCGTGGGCAGCGCCTACGACACGCCGCTGGCAGAGTTAACGCCCACAAATACGGCCGTTCCCATCCAAATCAGTTGGCCTGACGGCGTTCCGCGTCCGTTGACGGCCGTTACCCTTTACGTCGCCGGGCCAGACGGCCAGACCAAAATCACCACCGAAGCCCAACCAGACGCCGCCGGACAATTGAGCGTTCCCTGGGATTTGCAATTGTTGCGCGAAGGCGGCTACCAATTGGCGGTTCAGGTTGCCGACGGCTATGGCTACGCCGCTGAAAGCGCTCCGGCCAACGTCATCATTCGCACTGAACGACCTGATCCGCCCACACCGACGCCGCTGCCACCGCCCACGCCGGTGACGACACCCGAACCAACGCCCGCCATCGCCACCGAACGCCTCTTGCTGGCTCTCGGTCTCAGCTTGGCAGCCGGATTGGCGGCGGCGATGATGTTGTGGCGGCGCTGGCGAGCCAGGCAGAGGCGTGGGGGAGCAGGGGAGCAGGGGAGCGAAGAAGTAATATCGCCGCTTGCAAACCTGCCGCCTGCAACCTTGCAAACGCGCCTGCCCGCCTACCTGGACGACGATGGCCTACCTCTCCCGCTCACCAACGATAATGTGACGATTGGGCGGGATGAAACGGCCGTTACCCTCACCCTAAACGATAAAAGCGTGGCGCGATTACATGCCCGGATTCGGTGGCGGGACGGCCGTTACTGGCTGTACGACGAAGGCAGCGCCGCCGGAACCCGGCTCAACTTCGAGCGGCTCGGTCTGGCTCCCCACCCCTTACAAGATGGCGACCAAATCCAAATCGGCCGTTTGCGGCTGTATTTTCGCTTAGGAGAATTTGAAGAGGAAGAGTAGGCAAGTTTGCAAGTGGCAAGTATGCAAGTGGCAAGTTGCCGCACTCAGTCCTCATCCCTCATAGCTATGAATCTTTCTGCTGTAATTTTTGATATGGACGGCCTGATGGTGGACACAGAACCGCTGTCGCGGCAGGCGTGGGAGCGGGTGTTGGCTTTGTATGACTATGCGATGGACGATGAAGTGTACGGCCGTATGATTGGCCTACGCTCTGCCGAAAGCGTACAAGTTATGCTAGACGCTTATCCATTGCCCTTGACCGCCGCCGAAACCATGCGCCGCAAAAAGGCTTTTCTTGATGAGCGCTTAACGCAAGGCATCCCCATTATGCCCGGTTTGATGGAATTGCACGCTGTAATTGCCCGGCGCGGCCTGCCCTGGGCTGTGGCCACATCCAGCCCGCGCCAACATGCCAGCCACATTTTGGCGCAGATTGGCTTGCTAGAAAGCTGTCGCGCCATCGTTGGCGGCGATGAGGTTGCCAAAGGCAAGCCATCTCCTGATATTTACCTTTTAGCGGCAGAGCGGTTGGGCATTCCGCCTCAAAATTGTTTAGCGCTGGAGGATTCGGCTCCCGGCTGTCAGGCGGCGGCGCAGGCAGGGATGACGACCATTGCCATTCCCAACGGGGTGACAGAAACGGCCGTCTTCCCCTGCGCCCACCACATAGTCAACTCATTACATGGTGTGATTAGCTTTCTCGAAAATTGACTACAATTCCGCCAATGAATGGCAGACAATGCCGCTGCCCTGCAATTTTCGCGTTAAGGGCGCATCGGCTGTGACCAGCGGCAGCCGTAACTGCCGGGCCAAAGCGGCGTAGCTGGCATCATAAGCCGTCAAGCCATAAGCCAGGGCAATATCCAATGCATCGGGCAATAAATCGGCCGTCGATACCGGCATTAAAGCCAACGACGCCAAATCAGCCACATCTTGCCGCGCGTTTTCGATGGGATAATCAAAGCGGCGTACATATTTCCACAAAATATTGGCGCATTCCACAAAAAACAGGTCGGGCACATAAAAACGGCTGGACGGCTTAACCGCCAACTGGTTGAAAAGCCGTTCAGCCGCATCAGTGTGTTCCTCGATAACAAACAGTTTGATGCCGACGCTGGCGTCAACAACGCAGCTAGAAATCATCGAGCGCGATCCTGGCTGAGCAGAGACAAGCTATCAGGCGCGCCAAATGCCTGGGGCTTGAAAAAACGACGCCGGTTAATCCGATCCAAAATTTCAGCTTGTGATTGGTCAGTTTCTTCTAACGCTCTGGCCAGAAGCGTAATCACTTCAGCGCTGATCGAGCGGTTCTTGGCCTGAGCTTGCTGGCGGATACGGCCGTACAATTCATCAGGCACATTACGAACATGTAGTGTAGACATGTGCTGCCTCCGTCAATTGATTCATTTCATTGTAATCAATTGTGTTGCACAATGCAACCAGGCCGACGCATTAAACAAGACCGTTATCAATAAAACGGCAAAAACGCCAATTGACCGTAATCACCAATTTCGCAAAAACTCAACCAACAGCCGCACCCCAAACCCTGTACCCCCAGTGGGGATGTATCCTTCTCCCTTCTCCGCTAGCGCCATCCCGGCGATGTCCAAATGCGCCCAGGGATAATTGGTGAACTGCTTGAGGAAGATGGCCGATGTGCCCACGCCGCCATAACGGCCGCCTCCATTTTTCATGTCAGCCACATCAGATTTAATCGCCTTAAAATAATCGTCCCACAACGGCAAAGGCCAAACGCGCTCGTGAACGGCCGTGCCCGCCCCCACCAATTGATCCCGCAAGCTGTCATCCGTACTAAACAACCCCGCCGCCATATCAGAACCCAAAGCAATGACGCAAGCGCCAGTCAGCGTTGCCAAATCAATTACCGCTTTCGGCTGGTAACGCTCCGCATAAACCAGGCCGTCGGCCAACACCATCCGCCCCTCGGCGTCGGTGCTGATGATTTCAATCGTTTTGCCATTACTGGCGGTGATCACGTCGGCCGGGCGGTAGGCGTTGGCGTCGGGCATATTCTCGGTGCAAGGCGCAATGGCAATGACGCGCAGCGGCAAATCGAGCCGCCCGACAGCCTCCATCGCCCCCAACACGGCCGCCGCGCCGCCCATATCCGACTTCATCGCCCCCATCCCTTGCACGCCTTTCAAAGAAATGCCGCCGGTGTCAAAGGTGATGCCCTTGCCGACCAAAACGATGGTATCCAGGTCGTCACGGTCGCCGTTGTGTTCCATTACGATAAATTTAGGCGGTTCGCCCGCGCCTTTAGCAACGGCCAAAAAGCCGCCCATTTTCCGTTTAGCCGCCCATTTGCGCCCGCCAACGGTGATGTTCATGCCCCGCTCGGCAGCAATGGCTTCGGCGGCCTCGGCCATGCGAGTGGGTGTGGCGATATTAGGGGGCATGTTGACCAAATTACGGGCTAAAGCGGTTCCGGCGGCAATGGCAACGGCCGTTTCCACCCCACTTTCAATCGCCCCCAACTTACTCTCATCAAACTCCACAATAGTCAACGCTTCAATCTCATTTTGCGGCTCTTTCTTCTTAGGCGCGTCATATTGATACAAAGCCAACAGCGAACCTTCCACCGTAGCCTGGGCGGCAGCGGCAACATCTAAACCGCCAATACCCGCGCCGTGCGCAATCGTCGCCACCTGTTTGGCGTTCAAATCGCGGGCCCGTTTGATGGCCGCCGCCGCCGCTCGACGCACGCCCTCCAGGTTAAATTCATCGCGTTTGCCCAACCCAACAATTAACACGCGCCTGGCGGCAATCGCCCCGCGCGGATACAAAACGCCAACTTCATCCACCTTGCCGCTGATGTCGCCGTTGGCAATAAGTTCGCTAATGGCGCCGTCTAACGCCTTGTCTACCGCGCCGGTAGCGCCGCTGGGGGCGACAACATCGTCGAACAGATTGACAATGAGGGTATCAGCGGTTTGGTTTTGGATTTGTCCTTGAGCGACAAACGTTTTCATGTAAGACTCCTTTTTTGAGAGGAAAGATATTTTGATTACGGCCGTAATTGTACCCACAATTTCGCCCACTGGGCTAGACAACCAACGCCGCTTTGGTTATGCTTGCCATAAGGAAAACAACACGTGCAGAAACGCGCCATCAAAAACAAAAATCCGCGTTCATCTGCGTTCATCCGCGTCCAATCTTCGAAGGAGGCAACGCATGAAACTACTCATCTTAGGCGGCACACGATTCTTAGGACGAGCTTTAGTCGAGGCGGCGCTGGAAAGAGGTCATCACCTCACCCTTTTCAATCGCGGACAAAGCGGCCCCGATCTATTCCCCCAGGTTGAACGCTTAACCGGCGACCGCGACGGCGGTTTATCCGTCCTTGCGGGGCGTCATTGGGATGCCGTCATAGATACCTGCGGCTATGTCCCTCGCCTCGTGCATGATTCGGCGGAACTATTAGCCAACGCTGTTGAGCATTACACCTTCATCTCTACCATTTCCGTCTACGACGATCTAACAACCATCGGTATTGACGAACATTCACCGTTAGGCACACTGAAGGATGAAACGGTGGAGGAAATCACCGGCGAGACCTACGGCCCGCTCAAAGTATTGTGCGAACAGGCGATAGACGAAGCGATGGGGATGCGTTCCTTGCATGTACGCGCCGGCCTCATCGTCGGCCCCCACGATCCGACAGATCGCTTCACTTATTGGCCTTACCGCGTGGCGCGCGGCGGCTCAGTTCTCGCGCCTGGCGCCCCCGAACAGCTTATCCAATTCATTGATGTGCGCGATATTGCTGAGTGGACGATTATGGCGACTGAGAAACGTCTCACCGGCCCCTACAATGTCACCGGCCCGGATTTCCATCTTACGATGAAGCAAATGCTAACGGCCTGTAAAGAGGTAAGCCAATCCAACGCCATTTTTAAGTGGGTGGATGAAACGTTTTTAATAAAACATGCGATCGCGCCATTTACCGAACTGCCCTTGTGGGTTCCGGCGGAGATGGCCGGGTTTGGCACAGTGAATAATGCGAAGGCATTTGAAGCGGGGTTGGCGATACGGCCGTTAACCGAAACCATCCGCGACACCCTGGAATGGCAAGCGACCCGCCCCCCTGATTACCAATGGCGCGGCGGCCTCACCCCACAGCGAGAAGCAGAATTGCTGCAAAAATGGCGGAGCGTAAAACGTGAACCGTAAATACCGACGCAAGACGAAAGACATATGACGCATCACGCAGTCACAAGGAGACAACCAATGACCAAATACGTAGGCATTCTAACCGCCGGCGGCGACAGCCCCGGTTTAAACGCAGCCATTCGCGGCGTAGGCAAGGCAGCCATCGGCCTGGGGATGAACATTGTCGGCTTCCGCGATGGCTTTCGCGGCTTAATGAACGACCGCACCTTTCGCCTGGACAGCGAAACCTTATCCGGCATCCTCACCGTTGGCGGCACCATTTTAGGAACCAGCCGCGACAAGCCCCATAAAATGCCCATCGGCGGCAAGATTATGGACATGACCGATGTGATGATGGACACTTACCAACGGCATCATCTGGATGCGTTGGTCTGTTTGGGCGGCGGCGGCACGCAAAAAAACGCCTACCGGCTGGCCCAAAAAGGGATGAATATCATCACCCTGCCCAAAACAATTGACAATGACGTGGCGATGACCGACGCGACATTTGGCTTTGACACAGCCTTGAGCATTGCAACAGAAGCAATTGACCGCCTGCACAGCACGGCGCACAGCCATCACCGTATCATTGTGGTAGAAATTATGGGACACAACACCGGCTGGCTTGCGTTAGGGGCTGGTATGGCCGGCGGCGCGGATGTCATTCTGATCCCTGAAATCCCGTATGATGTGGAGATTGTGGCCGAGGCGATCCGGCGGCGCAGTCGCGGCGGACATCGGTTCAGTATTGTGGCTGTGTCGGAGGGCGCGTTTTCCCAAGAAACGGCCGCTGCCATCCAAACCGCCGATCAACAACGCCAAAACGCCGCCAGCGAAGAAGAGAAAAAAGAAGCCAAAGAAGCAATCAAAATTATCGAAAAACAGCAAGCCGGCAGCACCTGGGAACTTTCCCGCCAACTGGAAACACTCACCGGATTGGAATCGCGGGTAACCATCTTGGGACACGTCCAACGCGGCGGCACGCCATCGGCCGTTGACCGGATTTTGGCAACGCGTTTAGGCACAGCCTGCGTCGAATTGATTCACAACGACGTTTATGGCGTCATGGTTGCCGCGCGCGGCGAAGGGGCCGAACCAGTGCCGCTGGAACAAGTCGTCGGTAAACGTAAATCCGTGCCGCTCGACCATCCCTGGATAATAACAGCCCGGCACGTAGGAACCTGTTTAGGCGATGATGGATAATTTCTCTGCAGCTATACAGGTAGGTTCCCTGAGCTTGTCGCAGGGAACCGGTCTTCGACAAGCTCAGACCTCGGCAGACCTGTATAGATAGATTTCTCTTACACATTGTTTATGGCAGGCCAATCAATCTATCGTTAAAATTCATCCAGCAAAATGTGGAGTCGAATGACTTCTTGCGTGTAAGAGTTTCCACCTCACACAGCGTCTAATATCGAGGGATAGCAAGAGGCATTTTGGCATTAAAAACTCGGTTTTTGTAGTCAGGCAGCTTGTGCCGATTCAGGTAAAAAAACGAGTTTTTTCAGTGGAATCAAAATAAAAAGGTTAAAATATCATTATGGAAAAAGAAAAAGTAGTCGTCATTGGCTCAGGCCCGGCCGGTCTGACAGCCGCCTTATACACGGCCCGCGCTGATTTAAAACCCGTCGTCATTGCCGGCAACCAGCTTGGCGGGCAGATCTCCCTCACCAGCGAGATTGAAAATTACCCCGGCTTTTTCAACGCCGAACATCCGCCCACCGGCCCCGAACTAGTTGACATCATGCAAAAACAGGTTGAGCATTTCGGCGCGCGCATCGAATTCGACGAAGTGACCGAGGTTGATTTCAGCAAGGGATCGCCTTTCACGGTGAAAACCTACGGCCAGGAATATGAAGCGGAAACGGTCATCGTGACAGCCGGGGCCTCTCCGCGTCGTTTGGGCGTGCCCGGCGAAGAAGAATTGATTGGGCGCGGCGTCAGCTACTGCGGCACCTGCGACGGGTTTTTCTTCCGCGATAAGAAAATCGTCGTGGTCGGCGGCGGCGACAGCGCCATCGAAGAAGCGTTGTTCCTGACGAAGTTTGCCAGTTCGGTGACCATCATCCACCGGCGCGATGAGCTGCGGGCCGGGGCGACGCTGCAAAGACGGGCTTTCGCCAATGAAAAAATATCGTTCATCTGGAACACAGTTGTGGATGAAATTGTAGGCGACCCCACTGTTTCCAGCGTTAAGCTCACCAATCGCAAAACTGGCGAGCAGTCAGATTTTGCGACGGACGGCGTGTTCATTTTCATCGGCCATTTCCCCAACAGCAAGTTCCTGGAAGGGCAGTTGGCGATGGATGAGCATGGCTATGTCATCACGGATGAGTTGATGCGCACCAGCGTGGATGGCGTTTTTGCCGCCGGTGAGATTCAGGATTCGGTTTATCGGCAAGTTGCCACTTCGGTCGGGCAAGGCACGGCTGCCGCGTTACGGACGGAAAAGTGGCTGAGTGAAAGAGAGTAAAATTTGGTAATTGGTAATCGGTAATTGGCGCGCGCTTATGCGTTCCCAGTTACCGGTTACTAAATTTCTAACTAATGCTTCGATTCATTTGGGCTTATCTGGTTTACACATGGGGCGGGCTGCACCGCTATTTTGGCAACAAGAGCAATTTGCGGCGGGAACATGAAACGGCCGTCCATTATTTCAGCCGCGCCTATGAGATAGACCCCGCCTTCCGACGAGCGCGTTTGGAACGGGGGACATTGTTGTGGCGGGAGTTAAACCGCTCGCAAGACGCGTTGGCCGATTTTGACGCTTTGCTGGAAGAAGACTCCGCTTACGGCCCGGCCCTATTTGCCCGCGCGCTGGTGACTCAGGAATACGGCCGTTACCAAGACGCCCTCAATGATTTAGACAACTACCTCGCCCTCCCGGAGCCAGAACCGTATTGGGATGAAGCCAAGCGGGCCGCCACCCTTCTCCGCCAAATTTTAGAATAGCGTTCAGCAATTCAGCCGGTCAGCGATCAGCTTTTAGTTCGGCAACGGCGTCTTCCAGTTCGGACAGGCTGTTAACGGGAGCCATCATTTGCAAGAATGCTTTGAGCGATGGGCTGAGCGCTCGCGCCTCTTGCACCAACGGCCCGACCGGATCGGCTCCAGTCGCCCCCGGCTCATCGGCATACGCTCCATAAAAAGCAAAATAAGCTTGATTGATTTTGCGCATGTTGTAACCATTCTCGACAAAGAAAGTGCGTCGTTCTTCCATATATGCTTCGGCGCCTTCAATGTCGCCGGCTGCCAATAGTTCGTCTGTTCGGACGCGGGTTTGGGCCATCTCGGCGCGGAAATCGAAGGCGAGCCGCTCGTCTGGGGCAGCGGGTACAGGGGGTTCTGGCGGCGGCGGGACTAATTCGGGGTAGAAACGTTTGATGACGGCCGTTCCAATTTCCGTTCCCACGATAGATGCGGTCGTCTCGTTCATCGTTCGCACCTGGGCGTCGGTCGCATAATGCAGGCTGATGGGAAACGGCCCCATCCACACATGCGCCCACTCATGCGCCGTCACTTCAGCCAGCCAGTTTAGATTGCTGGTTTCCATGATCATGGACGGATACACGCCCAGCCCGCCAATAGGGACAACCAAAGCAGAAAGATTAAGTTGGTTAAAAACGGCCGTTTCCAACGCCTCACGTTCAGGAATAGACAATCCATGCTTCAAAGGGATGCCGTAAATGCGATCAATTCGGTCGCGCGGCGAAACAATCAAAATCGTCGGCAGTGGCGTCATGTGCATCATCACTGGCGGCCACGCTTGCTTCAACAAGGCAAATTCCTCATCCCGTAACACATCGGCAACTTGATCCTGAATAATCGCCTCAGCCATTGGCTGCATGTCAACCAGTTCAGCCCGTTTTTGGCCCAACGCCGCTTGCGCCGCCGCCGCGACCGCATCGGGATCGGTAACATCCGGATCAACATAGATTTGTTCGATTTGCCCATCCAATTCTCGGATTTCTTGTAAAAGAGCCAGGTAATCAAAAACGCGTTGGCGGCGCTGTGTTTCATCCCAATAAGTATGCTCGCGGGTTAACGCCGCCTCTGCTTTTGCAAATGCCGCGTTAACTTCCCACACTAAAAAATCAAAATGACGCTGCCCAACCAAAGCATCCAATTGATGCGCCTCATCGCCAAATGCAGGCCATTCCGGGGCGGCAATGGCAACGAAAACAAGCGCCAAAATCAGCAATCTCACCCTGCGAAAGAAATAACGCCATAGCATAGCCGAATCATAATCAAAAAGAAGCGCAGATACAAACTAGATCGGGCAAACCTTATCCGATCTTAACCGGCGCGCTACGGTTTTTCAGTAGTCCCGTTTTGCTGTCATTCCCGCGCAGGCGGGAATCCATCTTCTTCTGTTGGCAAATTATGGATGCCTGCCTTCGCAGGCATAACAAGCCGACTACTGAAAAACCGTGACCAACGCGCGAAAATCGTTTCCGCGTAGCATAAAATCGGCTATTATTCAGGTTAGGTAAACTACAACAAGTATCTTGATAAAAAGCACGCTAATTCATTGTGGTTTACTCAGGGAAAATGGGAGAATCGATGTTTTCCTCATTCAAATGACTTTCCCGTTTTCACCTAATCAACGTGGAAGGCGCTTTTTATGCGATTTTTGGTAACTGGCGGGGCTGGGTTTTTAGGATCGGCTCTAGCCAATCGTTTAGCCAGCGACGGTCATGAAGTTCGGGTTTTGGATGATCTGAGTAACGGCCGTCAAGAACAGTTACACCCGGCTATTGTTTTTACCCAGGGAGATGTGGACGATATTCCCCTGCTCTGGTCGCTGTTGTATGATGTGGACTGCGTATATCATCTGGCAGCCCGCGTTTCGGTAGCTGAATCCCACCTGTACCCGCGCGAATACAATCGGGTAAATGTGGGCGGCACGGTTAGTTTGATGGAGGCAATGCGCGACACAGGGGTGAAACGGGTGGTTTTTACGTCGTCGGGGGCGATTTACGGCCGTCAAATCCAACAGCCCGTCCACGAAACCGATCCCCCCAACCTCGATTCACCCTACGCCGTCAGCAAATGGTCGGCCGAACAATATATCCACACCATCGGCGAATTGTGGCAAATTGAAACCGTCGCCCTCCGCATCTTCAACGCCTACGGCCCGCGCCAATCGCTGCCCGTCTCTCACGCGCCGGTTGTACCCCGGTTCTTGCAACAAACGATCAGCGGCGGCTCCATCGTCGTCTTTGGCGACGGTTCTCAAACCCGCGACTTTGTGTATGTAGACGATGTTGTTGCCGCGTTAGTCAGCGCCGCTACAGCGCGGCAGGTAAACCGTCAAATTATCAACATCGGCAGCGGGCAGGAAACCAGCATAAACGAACTAATAAACCATATTGAAAAAGCGACCGGACAATCGGCAAACTGCATTTACAATCGGGATAAATTGGGCGGCGTCCCTCGATTAGCCGCCGACATCAGCCGCGCCCAACGATTATTAGGATTTCGCCCATTAACCAATCTATCAATGGGCTTGCGACTGACGCTGCAAGAAATCCAAATGACAAAATAAAACGCCAAGACTATTGCTAGTCTTGGCGTTGTGCCCTGGAGAGGACTCGAACCTCCACGCTCATAAGAGCATAGGCCCTCAACCTACCGCGTATGCCAATTCCGCCACCAGGGCTAAGGGAGCGCTAATTATAGCCGCTGACGGCCGTCTGTCAATGCTATCATCGACCATCGACAACCATCAAATCGAGCCAATCCAGTGTGACCGCTCTGGTTAAACCGGTGTCTATTTTTTGAACAACCACACGTTTCAACCCATACACAAACACGTTCCAAACTTTTACCAAACTAATTTTTCTGGAGGAAAATTGTATGAATCCCTGGGTGACATTTATGATTGGATTGCTCGTTGGCTGGCTGGCTGAATGGGTGATTGATTGGCTTTATTGGCGACGTAAAGATGAGGCGACGGCCGTCGCCCGAACCGTTGATGCCGATTGGCAAAACAAACTAAACGCTGCCGATACCACAATCAATGACCTGCAGCGCAAATTGCAAGACGCCCTCAATCGTGAGCCAGAAGTCATCGTAAAAGAAGTGGCCGTTATCAAAGAAAAAGACCAACTCGAAAAAATCAAAGGGATTGGTAAGGTGTTCGCCGGTCGTTTTAATGAAGCGGGCGTCTTTACGTTTGCCGATTTAGCCGCTCTCAGCGCTGAACAAGCCCATGAAATCATCAATCCCGAAGAGTGGCAAGCGATAGAACCCGCCGCGTGGATCGCCGAAGCTGTCCAACTTGCAGCCGAAAAGGGGAACAATTAACCATGATTCACCATCGTACAAAAGCGGAGGTGCGCCGCTTTGACTTTTTCAAGCTGGCGGTGGCTATCGTTCTGATTATTTTATTGGTCTGGCAGCTTACAGCAGGGCAAGGAAGCGACGATGTGGCGGAAACGGCCGTCGCGCCAACAACCGCTGAGCCAACAGATACCTCCGCCTCCGAACCGGCCGCCGAAGAATCAACCGTCCCTGAACCAGCGTCGGTTATGGCTCCCAAATTCCAAATGCCTGATGGCGATTTACGATCGGGTGAGACAACGCTCACTGGCCTGGGAGAGCCTGGCTCGACAGTTGAAGTTGCTATTGACGGCACGAATGTAGGCCAGGCGGTCGTCGGCAACGATGGAACCTGGTCGCTGCCAGTTATGTTGGAAGCGGGCACGATGTCGGTTCAAGTGCGCTCGCTGGATGCCGATGGGGTGGAAACGGCCGTTTCCGACCCCGCCACTGTCACCATCAAAGCCCCCACGCTCCCCAGCTTCAACTTCCCGGCCGATTTGACGGCTGGAGAATTCATGCTGGACGGTAAAGCCGACCCCGGCGCTGCGGTTGAATTCGTGGCCAATGGCGAGGTTGTGGGCACGGCCGTTACCGATGCCGACGGTAATTGGAGCCTGCCTCTCGACCTGCCCGCCGGCGATTACGCCTTAAACGCCCGCGTGATGGACGCCGCCGGTAATCTGGTTGTCGAATCTGAACCGATGGATGTCGCCATTGCCCCAGCATTTGTCATGCCCGCATTCACCCTGCCCACCGCTGATGCCGACAATCCGTTCCCGTTGAGCGGAACCGGCCAACCGGGCGGCGCTGTGGATATTTTGGTAGATGGCGAGGTGGTGGGAACGGCCGTTATCGGCGACGATGGCGCGTGGTCTTTTGACTACGAACTCGGCCCCGGCGAACATGAAATCAGCTTGCAAACAGTGGATGGCAGCGGCAATCTGGTCGCTGTCGAACCATTCATGTTTACGATGCAAGAGATGGCAATGGCCGCCGCGCCCAGCATTACCAGCCCCGCCAGCGGCGACGCATTAGCCAGCGGCGCAATCGCGTTTAGCGGTGAAGGCGAACCGGGCAGCGAGGTTGAGATTGTGGATAATGGCGTTGTGGTAGGAACGGCCGTTGTCGGCGATGATGGCTTATGGTCATTCGACTACAAC
>JANTGY010000057.1 GCA_024762695.1 Anaerolineae bacterium | reverse complement strand
GAATCGCAAGCGTTTATCGAATCTGATGATGGATTTATTTACATTTCCGAACTAAAACGCCTTCATATTCGGCGCGGTTTCATTAACCTCACGTCTGAGCATTGGCCTTTCTTTGCCATCAACTCGCGCACAGAAACTCGACCGGTGACCATTTATTACAACGGTATCTACGACAAAGGCAGCAGCGTGTGGCGATTGGTGCCCAATGATCAGGCGCGAATTGTCCTTAGTTTGCCTGTGCACCTCTGGCTCGAAGAACATTTCGACAGTGGCGATAAGGTCCAAGTGATTGCCCGAATGTTGGACGAGGGCGAAATCCAAATTTCATTGAAAGCGGCTGGTTAAGACAAACGGGTTATGCTGTTATTGGGGCGTTGTTTTCAACGCCCTTTTTTTATGAACAGCTATTCGTTTTACCGAGGAAAACTATGTCTAAAACCAAAATAGTCGCCACAATTGGCCCCGGATCCAATAATCCCAGCACGATTCGTCGTATGTTAGAGGCGGGCATGACTGTGGCCCGGATTAATTTTTCGCACGGCGATCATCAATCCCATACCCAAACTGTGCAAATGCTGCGGCAGGTGGCGGCTGAAGAAGGGCATGTCCTGGCTATCCTGGGCGACTTGCAGGGGCCAAAGCTGCGTTTAGGCCATGTCAAAGTTGGCGGTATTCCATTGGCGCTGGGCGATGAGGTTGTTCTTACGCCGTATCGCGGACAGCCGGCCATGATTCACTTCCCGCACCCGGATTTGATCGAGGCTGTCCAGGTGGGCGCGCGATTGGTCATTGGCGATGGCGAGGTTGAGTTTGTTGTTGCCGACAAGAAGAATGACACGCTGCGCTGCACGGTTACGGTGGCCGGTTTATTGGAAGCGCGCAAGGGCGTTAACGCGCCGGGGACTGATTTAGCTATTTCCAGCATTACGGAGAAGGATAAAGTTGATTTGGCGTTGGCCTGTGAGTTGGACTTGGATTACGTCGCTTTATCTTTTGTTCGGTCAGCGGTCGATGTGCGCGAATTACGCGAGTTGATGGCGGAAAACGGCCGTCAAATTCCCATCATCGCTAAAATCGAAAAGAAAGAAGCCATTGAGCATTTGGACGAGATTCGGGAAACAGCCGATGGCATGATGGTTGCACGCGGCGATTTGGGAATCGAAGTGCCGCCCCAGGAAGTGCCGCTTTTACAAAAACGCATTATCCAAAGTTGCAACCAGGGCGGCATACCCGTTATCACGGCGACCCAGATGTTGCAATCTATGGTGGAACACCCCCGTCCGACACGCGCCGAAGCCAGCGACGTAGCCAACGCTATTTTAGACGGCACAGACGCCGTTATGTTGTCCAACGAAACGGCAACCGGTAAATTCCCGGTAGAAGCGGTACAGATGATGCAAAACATCGCCGAAATCACGGAGCGGGAATTCCCCCACGATTTATGGCGACAAAAACGACACCAGCGACAGCAAGACGTCGTAGGAACGGCCAAAGCGATTAGCGCCGCCAGTTGTGAAGTCGCCCGGCAAGTCAACGCGCGGGCGATTGTCAGCACAACTATGTCTGGCTATACGGCCCAACAGATTGCGCTGCACCGGCCAGCCAACGACATTGTCGCTGTCACGCCATCCGGGCACACGCAGCGGCGTCTGGCGTTGGTTTGGGGCGTCGAGGCGCTGCTCATCTCCGCTTTCAGCGATACAGACGCAATGCTGGCGCAGGCAGTCGAAGCCGTCCATTTCTCGGACTTAAAACCAGGCGATAAGTTAGTGATTACGGCCGGCGTTCCATTTGGCCTGACTGGGACGACAAACTTAATTCAAGTTCACGAAATTGCCGAATAATACGCCCAATCGGTTAGAGACATGCTATAATGGTTTTCTGTGAATTTTTTCTGAGCGCAATTTGCAATTTTGCTTTTTAGAAAAGTTATGGAGCTTCATATATAGTTGGTTTGAAGGGGTAAAGTGGTATGGCTGTAAATTCTGGAAAAGGCACGCTCGCCTGGGTTCCGCCGCCCGTACAAAGGATTGAAGACACTGGTCTGACTCAGATATTCATCGAAGACCTGGCATTAAAAATGCTTTATTTTCGAGGCGAATTGACTGGACATGAGATTGCAGAATTGATGCATCTGCCGTTTCAGGCTGTTGTGAGTCCCATTATGGATTCACTGAAGCGGGAACAATTTTGCGAGGTTAAAGGAGCCGGCGGTTTGGGGACGGCCTCATTTAGGTACATTATTACGGGGAAAGGTATTGCGCGCGCCCGCGAACAACTTGAGCGCACAACCTATGCTGGCGCAGCCCCTGTGCCCTGGGATGAATATGTTCGGGCGATTAATTCGCAGGGTAGCAAACGTCTCCGCGTTAACCCCAAAATTATGAAGAAAGCGCTGTCGCATCTAATTTTGGAAGAGTCGGTTTTTTCTAAAATTGGCCCGGCCGTTAACTCTGGCAAGTCGATCTTTTTGTATGGCCCGCCTGGAAATGGCAAGACGACGATTGCGGAAAGCATTGGCCGTATGGTTTTGAAGAATGACATTTACATCCCTTACGCAGTCGAGGTGGATGGTCAGATTATTAAGGTGTATGATGAGATTAACCACGTGGCCGTGCCAGAAGAAGAACAAATGGGGCGCGGCGCGACTGGATCGCTAGGGTCGCGCAAAATGGATACGCGCTGGCTGCGTATCCGACGGCCGGTCATTATGGTTGGCGGCGAGCTGACATTAGACGGGTTGGAATTGGTGTATGATCCCAACAACAAGTATTATGAGGCGCCTTTCCAGATGAAGGCGAATGGCGGCATGTTCTTGATTGACGACTTTGGCCGTCAACAAATTCGGCCGCGCGATTTATTGAACCGCTGGATTGTGCCGATGGAGAAGAACATTGATTTCCTGGCGTTGCATACAGGTCGCAAAGTGGAAGTACCGTTTGAGGTGTTGATTGTATTTTCGACGAACCTGCCTCCGCGCGATTTGGTGGACGAAGCTTTTTTGCGACGAATCCGGCATAAAATTGAAGTGTCGTCGCCTTCGTTTGACGGGTATCGGGAGATTTTTAAGGCGATGTGCCGACATCGGGGCATTGAATATGACGAGCAGGCAGCGGTCTATTTGTTGCAAGAGCATTATATAAAAACAAAGCGGAAGCTGCGGGCCAACCATCCGCGCGATTTGATTGATCAGATGACGGATATTGCTCAGTATTTGGGGGAAAAACCGCAGTTAACGAAGGAGTTGATTGATCGTGCAGCGGACGCTTACTTTGTGGAACTGTAATCTGTTGCGAGGGTTTACTGGTTGAAAATTGTGGCGGAGAGCGCAGCGCTTTCCGCCTTTTTGATTGGGGAATGAAATGGATTGGATGAATGCGGGAAGACCGTTAATTATTGGGCATCGGGGGGCGAGCGCGGACGCCCCGGAAAATACGCTGGCGGCGTTTGCGTTGGCGGCGGAACAGGGGGCTGACGGGGTTGAGTTGGATGTGCAGCTTTCGGCAGACGGCCGTCTCATTGTCTTCCATGATTTCGATGTGGCCCGGACAACGAATGGGCAAGGTAAGGTGACAGAGCTGACAGCGGCGCAGCTTCAGGCGCTTGATGCCGATGGCGGGCAGCCGATTCCCACTTTGGACGATCTGTTTGAGATGCTGGGGCCGCGCTTGCTGTACAACATCGAGCTTAAATATTTTAGCTGGCGCGGGTATGGGATTGAAGCGGCTCTCGCCGATCGTATCGCTGCATATCAGTTGGAGAATCGGGTGTTGGTTTCGTCGTTTAACCCGCTGGCCGTGCGCCGGGCGAAGCGCGAACTACCCAAAACTGTACCTGTGGGACTGCTGCGCCGACCGGGAATGACGACGTATTCGTATTGGCTGATTGATGGCGCTGCCGACCATCCCCATTTTTCGATGGTAAATGAGGCGTACATGGCCTGGGCTAAAAAACGCGGCTACCGTGTGAATGTGTGGACGGTGGACGAGCCGGATGAGGCTCGTCGGTTAGCCGCTTTGGGCGTGAATGGAATTATCACGAACAAACCGCGGTTGATACGAGACAGCTTGAAAACATGAAGGCAAAAATTATTCTGAATCCCTATGCCAATCGGTGGGGAGCGAAGGCGAAGATTGCAGCGGTGGAGGCAGCGTGTACGGCCATTTCCCTCACTTACGATCTCACCATTACAGACAAACCGGGCGACGGAATTCAGATTGCTCAAGACGCGGCGCAAGCCGGGTACGACAGCATTATTGCCGCCGGCGGCGACGGCACAATCAGCGAAGTTGTCAACGGACTAATTCGGGCGCATCCAGACGGGCCGACGGCGCCTTTAGGCATCATTCCCATCGGGTCGGCTAACGACTTTGCTAAGATGGTACATGTCCCGCTCGATCTTAACGCGGCTGTTCAAGTCATTGCCTCCGGTCAAACGCGCCAGATTGACGCGGGTGAGATTCGTTTGTCAGATCGCGTCCATTACTTCATCAACAACAGCGCGGTGGCAATGGAGCCGATGATTACGCTGGAACACATCAAAATCAGCCGAATTTCGGGCGAACTCCGTTACTATGTTGCTTTGTTGAAAGGTATTATCAAACTGAAGGCATGGCAAATGCAGATTGGTTGGAGCGGGGGGGGGTATGATGGGCCATCTTATTTGCTTTCGGTATGTAACAGTCCGCGTACAGGCGGTTTTATGATGGCTCCAGGCGCTTTGGTGGACGATGGACAGTTTGATTTTGTGTTTGCCCCGAAAGTGACGAAAGTAAAGGTTGTGGCGATATTGTCTCGTTTATTGAAGGGTGTTCATGTATATCATCCCCAGGTGACGTTTGATCGCACCGACCATCTGACTATCAAGAGTGAGCCGGGCACGCCCATTCATGCGGATGGGGAGATTATTGGGACGGCGGAGACGGCCGTTTCCTACCAAGTCCTCCCCCGTAAAGTGACGTTGCTGACCCCCTAACGAAAAATTGCTTGATGATCGGCTAATTCCAGCGCTACTGATAAATAATAATTGAAGGCTGCGGATATAATGCGCCGCCCATCACCTCGGTTGGCGTAAGCAAAGGCGAATCGCCATCGGTTGGGAACAGCTTGAACCCGCCGTATTCAAAGCCCGGTTCGGCAGCGTACTGATTGTAATTGCTAATTTTGGGGCCGGGCGGGCCGTAACCATCGCCGTCAATCACCAATTCGACAAAGGGATAGGGTTCGATCAATTCTTTGTCGGGCAGCATACTGTTCTTGAATTGGTGCAGCATTAAGACTTTGTTTAGGCCAATTTCGTAACCGATGCCGTTCAGGTTGCGTTGGATCTCATTAATTTGGCTGGCATATAATTGGCCCACATTTGTCCCGACAACCTGCTCTGCGTTCATGGCAAATTCAGGGTCTAAGGCTAGATGGACATGCGGTTCGTAAAGCAAGTAACGAATGCGATTAAACTCGTCCATGAGGTTGGCGCGGCCGGGTTGAATATCCAGAAAGACGACGACGCCGGACTCTTTGGCCGAGGCTACCCACTCTTCTATGATGCCTAAATCCAGGTGGTGCCGGTAGTCGGGCGGATATGGATTGGCGACGGTGGAGATGATATGGTAGCCGGGCAAAATAAGCCTGTCGGAATGGACTTGATAATCAGGGACATAACTACTGCGCAGGATGCGCAATGTTTGGCTGCGAATCTGATCGCCAAGCACGCCTAAACCAGAACCTAGCGGGCTGCCGTAGAAGGAGACGACGCGGAATTTGTCCAAAAAGCCCTGCGGCTGTCCGGGAACGATGTTGAGGTCGGTGATGGGATTGGAAACTGGCGGCGGTGGCGGCGGCGGTTCGGTGGGCGGGGCTTCGGTTGGCGGCGGCGAGGTAGGCGGCGGCGGCGGCGTGTTGGTGGGCGGTTCCGGCGTGTTGGTTGCCGTTGGGCTAGGCGAAGGGGTTAGGGTTGGCGTGTTGGTTGCCGTTGCTGTGTTCGTGGGCACGGCCGTATCCGTTGGCTCAGGCGTATTTGTGGGGCTGGGCGCGGGCGTGTCGGTGGGGGGAACGGCCGTTGCCGTTATCGCGCTCACCGCTTGAGTTTCATACAGGTCAACGCTAGCTGTGGATGCCAACGTGGGCGGCGTTATATCCTGCAATGCAGACGATCCATTATTGACTAAGGCGATGAACAAACCCAACGCCCCCGTGATTCCTATGACGACAAGCGAGAGAACTACTCGGTTTTTAATGATACTTACTCCAAACAACGGGCAAATGAGCTTGCCCAGAAATTTATTTTTTGCCGATGAATAACCAAAAGCCCCTGACGTGCATCAGGGGCTTTTAGACCTAACTTGAAAAAGAAGGCACGTTTACAAAGGTAAAACTCGTAAACGTGTCCCCGCCATGCCGTGTGGGATCTGGGGGTTGAACCTGCGAAAGCAGGTGGGAACCTTTCCGCGAGGACTTTGCCTGGCCTTCCGGCTACTACATCCCCTCTGCGCATTTTGATCCCCTTTTGTATGGCGTTGGCTCAACATAGACACCCATCACGCACACAGTAGGGACGAGCAGATATTAGCACAGTATTTCGGGGTGGGCAAGATGGGAGATAGGAATTTTAAGGTCAAGAAGCCTGTTGTTTTGTCCATCATTCCCCATTTGGGAAGACTACATCTTCACGCCCGGCCAGCATGTTTTGAATGCGTTCTACCACGATATCGAGATGGTGGGGCTTGTTGACAAAATCAAGCTGTTCGCTGGGAATAGTTAAGACAGGGCATAAATCAAATACCGCCATCCACTCATCATAAAACGATTCTAGAAGGGATAAATATTCGGCATTGATGGCGCTTTCCATTTCACGGCCGCGCTGGTGGATGCGTTCCATCAAGACGGGAACGGGCGCTTTAAGATAAATTAACAAATCGGGACGGGGGAGACCGGCGACAATTTGGTCAAAAACGCGGCGGTAAGCCCGATAATCCCGTTCGCGCATATTGCCTAAATGGCGCAAGGCGCGCGCAAAAATGTAGGCGTCCTCGTAAATGCTGCGGTCGGCAATGGCCGAGGCGGGGCTGTGGGCCAGTTCCAAATGCTGTTCGGCGCGATGGCCAAGAAAGAATACCTGGAGATGGAATGCCCATCGTTCCATATCGGCGTAAAAATCGGGCAGGTAAGGATTGTCGGCGACCGATTCGTAAGCGGTTTGCCAGCCAAGACGATGGCCGACGCGTTCGGTGATGGATGTTTTGCCTGTGCCGATGTTGCCGGCGACAAGGATGAGATGATTGGTCATTTAAACTCCAGTTTGTGAGCGGTTCAGCTAGTCAGCGTTTCAGCCAGTCAGCCAGGAGGTTGAATCGCTGAATTACTGAGACGCTAGACATTAAATCGGAAAAGGATCACGTCGCCGTCTTGGACGATGTACTCTTTGCCTTCGATACGCATGGCTCCGGCGGCTTTTACGGCCGTTTCCCCCCCATGTTGTTCAAAAACGTCAAAAGGCACAACCTCGGCGCGAATGAAGCCGCGTTCAAAGTCGGTGTGGATGACGCCCGCCGCTTGCGGCGCGGTTGCTCCTTGCTGCAGTTCCCAGGCGCGGACTTCGTTTTCGTTTTTGGTGAAGAAGCTGATCAATCCCAACGCCCGAAAGCTTTTGCGGATGATTTGTTCCAGCCCGCTTTCGGTTACGCCGGACAGTTCCAGATATTCGCGCTGTTCGACGGCCGTCATATCAATCATTGCTTCTTCTAATTGGGCGCATATTTTGACGAATTCGGCCCCATGTTCTGCCGCGATGGCGCGGGCGGCGCGCGTGTACGCGTTGTCTTCCAGCAGCCCATCCTCATCTACATTGGCGGCATAGATGACCTTTTTGCCGGTGAGAAAGCGCATCTCCTGATTTAAGCTGTTAAAGGCATGGTTGTCCCGATCCGGGTAGCTGCCGATGGGCAGCCCTGCTTCCAGATGCTTCTTCAGGGCTTCAGCCATCTCCAGCAAAGGGCCGAATACTTTGCGGTCGCCTTTGATCTGGCGCGACAATTTCTCTGTTTTGCGCTCGATTTGCTCTAAATCGGCCATGACCAGTTCCAGATTGATGATGGCGATGTCTTCTACGGGATTGGGCTGGGGATTGATATGGACGACATTGGGGTCTTCAAAGCAGCGGACAACGTGGATGAGTACGGCCGTATCGCGCACATTGCCTAGAAATTGATTGCCCAAGCCTTCGCCCTGGCTGGCTCCCCTTACTAGTCCGGCAATGTCCACAAACTCAATTGCAGCATGAATCCGATTGGGGACGCCGACCATGTCTGCCAATCTATCTAGCCGCGTATCAGGCACGGGCACAATCGCCTTGTTGGGCTGGATGGTGCAAAAAGGGTAATTGGCGACCTCGGCGTTTTGGGCTTGGGTCAGCGCGTTAAATGTTGTGCTTTTGCCCACATTGGGCAGGCCTATTATTCCGATGCTCAGGGACATAATTGATGTTGGTTGCTGGTGGCTAGTTGCCGGTTAACAGCCACAAGCCGCCAACCGCTATCCACGCAATTCCTCACAATTCTACCAGAGCCGACTCGAATTATCACGACAGAGTTGACGGCCGTTTCCGGTTGGGTTAAAACAGCCCTTAAATATTGTCTGGATGCAAAAAAGAGGGATGAAGATGACGGATTTGATTGTGGCTTTTCAGGGCGAACCGGGAGCGTATTCGGAGCAGGCGATTCGACAACATTTTGGCAAGGCAGCGACGACGTTGCCTTGCCGCAGTTTTAGCGCGATTTTTGCCAGCGTGCATGACGGCCGTGCCGCATTAGGCATGTTGCCCGTCGAAAATTCGTTAGCCGGAACCGTCATCCCCGCCTA
Organism: Anaerolineae bacterium; assembly: GCA_024762695.1. Taxonomy (GTDB): domain Bacteria; phylum Chloroflexota; class Anaerolineae; order Promineifilales; family Promineifilaceae; genus JACKCC01. Next base: position 5,741 of record JANTGY010000057.1, on the reverse strand, counting down.
CGATTTGCTCATAGACCATGATTTGCGGGTGCAAGCCGAAGTGGCCCTGCGCGTCGAGCATTGTCTGATGACGTTGCCGGGGACGCCGTTGACGGCGATCAAACGCGTCAAATCCCATCATCAAGCTCTGGCCCAATGCGAGCAGACGCTTAAACGCATGGGCTTGGAGCCGGTTGATTATTTTGACACGGCCGGCGCCGCACGGGATTTAGCGGCGGAACCGGAGGAAGGAACGGCCGTCATTGCCAGCGCATTAGCCGCCAAAACCTATGGGCTGGACATTTTAGCGCGTAATGTGGAGGATTTAGACTTCAATTTCACCCGTTTTTTTGTGCTGGGGCGCGACAATCCAACGCGGCAAGACCCCAGCAAGACCTCCATCATTTTCACCACGCGGCATGTGCCTGGCGCTTTGTACGCCGTCATGCGCGAACTGGCCGAGCGCGATATTAACTTAACCAAAATTGAATCCCGTCCGCGCCGTAATCGTCCCTGGCATTATCGGTTTTATGTGGATTTTGAAGGGCATGAGAATGATACGGCCGTACAAGAAGCGCTCTTGGGCATTCTACAAAAAGCCTCTTTCTTAAAAGTATTGGGATCCTATCCTGCCGCCCAAATGCCCGAGTGAGGAAGTGTCAGGTATAATGGTGCGCGATTTGGTTAATCGCGTATCGAACGGAGTTCGACCGAATTACCAAAGGGTGCATTTCAAATGCGTTGAGAAAAGTGCGTGTTTCGGGAATTGGATTCCCGAAACGTTGAGCCAAGTATCGGGAATTCCAATTCCCGATACATCAACTGAGATGAAACACACCCATTGCCAATTCGCCTTACTAAAAACAAGGAAAAGATCATGAAAGCATTTGTCACCGGCGGTTCTGGATTTATTGGTCAGCACGTAATTCGCAAGCTCATTGGTCGCGGCTATGAAGTGGTTGCATTGGCGCGCTCTGAGGCAAGCGCGGCGCTAGTTGAGGCAGTTGGGGCGACGGCCGTTCCCGGCGACATCACCAACACAGCCTCCATGCGCGAAGCGATGCAGGGGAGCGACATCGTTTTCCACATTGCCGCCTGGTACAAATTGGGCGCGCCCGATTGGATGCAAGCGGAGACCATCAATGTGGGCGGAACGCGTAAAGTCTTGCGGCTGGCCCATGAGTTGGGCGTCCCCAAAATCATCTACACCAGCACCATTGCCGTCTTTGGCGATACGCACGGCGAACTGTTGGATGAGACCGATCATCGCGAGGGGCCATTTCTCACCGAATATGATCGCACCAAATGGTTGGCCCACTTCAAAGTCGCCGTGCCGCTCATCGAAAAAGGCGCGCCTATCATCATTGTGATGCCTGGGGCTGTTTATGGGCCGGGCGATACCAGCACAGTAGACGCGATGATGCGATTGTTCTATCGTGGTTTACCCGCTATCCCTGGCTTTGACACGACGTTAGCTTATGCCCATGTCGAAGATATTGCCGAAGGTCACCTTCTGGCGGCGGAAAAAGGCAAAATTGGCGAGAGCTATATTTTGGCTGGCCCGGCTATCCCCCTGGGTGAAATGGTTGACTTTTGGGCGCATTTAACGGGGCGGCGCGCGCCATCTTTGCGGCTGCGCTCGGATTGGTTACGGCCGTTTGCTCCCCTCGTTGGCGTCATTGAATCCATCATCCCCTTGCCCTCGACATTCAGCCGCGAAGCGGTAGCCAGCCTGGGCGCGACCTATATCGCCCGTTCCGACAAAGCCCGCGCCGAACTGGGTTGGCAAACACGTCCTTTACAAACAGGTATGCTGGAGACATTTGAGTGGATTGCTGAAACTGAGGCAAAAAAAGCGGAAACAGCCGCTGTTTCCACGCGTGAGAGAAAAATAGCCGGTCTGGCTTTCACAGCAGCTTTTGGGTTGTTCTTAGCCTGGCTGCTTTTTGGTCGTAAACAGCAATAAATTATTGGTTGACAAGGTATTGGGGGAGCCTGTCAACCCATATGCGCTACATCAAAATTGGAGATAAAAATCGGCCCCTTTTCTGGGAATTGCGCCTTGATAATGGCGCCATTGGGAATTTGAGCTGCTTGGGTGAAGTGGGAGTAACGTTTCATCGTTTTCGACGTGGCCTCTGTGATGCCTGTTAAGACCGACCAGATTAACGCGCGCAAAAAAAGCCCATGAGAAAAGACGACAATGAATCGGGCCGGATGTTGACTCAACTGGAGGATTGTGGCTTGAACGCGGGCCAGCATCTCCGCGAATGATTCCCCTTCGCCCCCTTCTTTTTCATCAGGATCATTACGTTCCCAGTAGGCCAGGGCATACGGCCGTCTCTCCGTCCCCGTCGTGCCATGATAGCGAACCGGGTTAAGGTAGGTGAACTCATGCACCGGCCAGTCTTCGGTAGGGATATGGGGGAAGCGTTGTTGGGTGGGAACGGCCGTTTGTCGCGCCCGCAAATAGGATGAAACCACAAACAAATCCGGCGCCTTTACAAACGCCTGCGGGATGCACGCCGCCTCCGCAAACCCCTTCTCCGTCAACGATGATTGCGCAGGATCGCCCGTTGGCAAATTGGCGTTAGAAACACTTTCCCCGTGTCGAATCAACCAAACTTCCGTCATGTTACTATCCGTAATTCGTAATTCGTAATCGGTAATTACCTTCTCCTAAACGGCCAGCGAAACAGACCTGTAAGCTCACGTTTTTCCGCCTGTTCTGGCGACATATCGAGCAATGGTTCCAGCCGCTTGGCGATGGCTTCTTTGGTTTGGACGCCAGTTTTTCGTTGGATGAGACGGCCGTGCTTAAAAAACAACATCGTCGGAATCCCCATAATCTTATACTTGCGTACCAAATCCTGGTTCTCATCCGCATTCAGCTTCACAAACAACGCCTCAACGCCAAACTCCTGCGCCGCTTCCGCAAAAATCGGCGCCTGCATCTTGCACGGCCCGCACCAGGGCGCCCACACATCCACCACAACCGGTTTTCCCGCTCCCAAAACCTCGCTCTCAAACGTATCTGAACCAACTTCAACAACCATTCTCCATCCTTTCAAAAAAAGACCCTGTGTAGCAACAGGGTCTTTACACAAAGCGCCCTCTTTCTTTTCTCAGTGTGTCTTTGTACCTTCTCCGCGCATCTCTGTGTAACTTCTTATAGCCCGCGTTCGCCACGAATATACGGCACACCCAACGCCGCTGGCGCCCCTAACCGCTTTTTGATTGCTGCGCGAGAACCAAGCACCAATGCCAAAATAGTCAAAATATACGGCGTCATCTTCAAGAAAAAGCTGAAATTTGAATTGATGTACAGCGGATTCGTCATCCCAAACAGCAGGGCCGGTCCTTGCAAATCCAAAATCCCGCGCCGCAGCGCGCCGAACAAATAGCCGCCCAACGCCGCCCGCAGCGGATCCCATTGGGCAAAAATCACCAGACCCACTGCAATCCAGCCTTGCCCCGATGTCGTCAAGTCGCTGTACCAACCAGGCGAAACGGCCAAACTAATCGTTGCTCCGGCCAGCCCAGCCAAACATCCGCCGACAAAGACATAAAAGTAGCGCAAACCATACACATTCAGCCCCATCGTGTCCGCCGCTGACGGTTTTTCGCCGACAGCGCGTAAATGCATCCCTGGCCGTGTCCGGTTGATGTAATACCAGGCTAAGGGCGCAAAGAAATAGCCAATGTAGACGAGAATGCTGTGATCCTGGAAAAAGACAGGGCCAACAAAGGGAATGGACGCCAATAGCGGTATGTCAAATGAAGGCATAGTCGGCGGCGTTTGCCCTGTTAGCCCATTGCCAAAAACAAGCGCCAGACCCGTTCCCAGGAATGTCAGCGACAAGCCGCTAACCACCTGGTCGGCCTGGAAATGGATGGTGACGAGACCATGCGCCAAACTCAAAATCCCGCCAGCAATAATGGCCGCAAGCAAGCCCAACCAGGCATTGTCTGTGGACAAAGATGTACTAAATCCGGCCATCGCGCCGAGTAACATCATGCCTTCAACGCCCAAATTGAGAATACCGGCGCGTTCGGCGAAGATTTCGCCAATGCCCGCAAAAAGCAAAATGGTTCCTGTGGCTAACCCGGCATGTAAAATGATTTCTAGGTTCATGCTGCCTCCACTGTCGTCTGGGCGCGTACCAGTTTGATTTTGTAACGTAACAGCACATCGCTGCTGATAACCATGAAGAGGATGATGCCTTGCAGCAACTGCGCCAACCCCGATGGCTGCAGCTCGCGTCCGGCCACGATTAGTCCGCCAAATAGGATGGCGACGATGATGACGGCGAATGGGTTGAGCTTGGCTAACCAGGCGACGATGATGCCCGTGAAGCCATAGCCGGGGGAGATGCGTTCTTGCAAACGGTGTACGACGCCGGTTACTTCCGACATGCCGGCCAAACCGGCTAACGCGCCAGAGACCATCATCACCAAAACGACGTTGCGGGTAATGTTCAAACCGGCATAACGCGCCGCTTTGGGATTGTCGCCGATGAGCTTGATTTCATAACCCCATCGGCTGCGATCCAAAATCCACCAGACAACAACGGCCGCAACAATACCAAAAGCCACGCCCACATGCAGAGTCATGCCCGAAATGCGTTCCAGGCCGATGCTGGACATAAAATTAGCCAATCCGCTGCCGCCTTCCATAAAAGTGTTGTACTCACGGGCGTAATCGGTGACGCGTGGCAGCCAGGCGTTTTTCTCAAAAGCCGGCGTCATTTGGAAACCGCCTTCGCTCCATTTGTCGAAAATCCAGAAATTGTTCCACAAAATGGCAACATAGTTGAGCATTAACGTCGTGATGATTTCGTTTACATGGTAGCGCGCCTTGAGATAACCGGGAATAAAGCCCCAAATTGCGCCGCCCAACATGCCCATGATGATCATGATGGCGATGACGACCACGCGGGGCGTTTCGGGAGAAACGAAAGGCACGAGGACAACCAGGCTGGCGGCGAAAGCGCCAATGTAAAACTGGCCTTCAGCGCCAATGTTCCACAATTGCATCTTGAAGGCGACGGCACAGGCTAAACCAACCATAATGAGCGGAGTCGCTTTGACCATCGTGTCGGAGAAGGTGGCCCAACTGCCGAAGGTGGCTTCGTAGAAGAATTTGAGGACGAGCAAGGGTTCGCCGCCGATAATTTTGAGGATGATGCCGCTGACGATAAAGGCGATGATTACCGAGCCAATCGATGTCGCGGCGGGCAGCCACTTGGGAATATCCTCGACACGTTTTTCAAATGTGATGGTAAAAGGTAGGTTCATTCGTCCTCCTTAAATGGGACGCAAATGGCGACCGAAGGGTCGCTCGCGGATGAACGCGGATTTTGTTGCAGTTTTTCATTCATCCTTCAGCCTTCATCCTTCTGCCTTGATTTCTGTTCCTGTCATCATCAGACCAATTTCGTTAATGTCGGCTTTGTCGGCGTCTACAATACCCATAACGCGGCCTTCGGAGATGACGGCGATGCGGTCGCTGAGGGCCAGCAGCTCTTCCATTTCTTCGGAGATGAGGAGCACGGCCGTTCCCCCCTCTCGCTGCTCCAATAATAATTTTTGGATGGACTCAATCGCGCCCACATCCAGGCCGCGCGTGGGCTGGACGGCCACCATCAATTTGGGCTGGGCTGAGATTTCGCGGGCCAAAATCACCTTTTGCAGGTTGCCGCCGGAGAGTTTGCGGGCCATGGTGCGCACGCCGGGAGCTAAAATATCGTATTTATCCTTCA
>JANTGY010000056.1 GCA_024762695.1 Anaerolineae bacterium | reverse complement strand
GATTTGCCCAAAGTGGAAACCGGCCAACTGCGTTTAAGCTGGGATAAAGCAGCCACCCGATTAGATTGGCGTCCCGTTTACACCTGGGACGAAGCGCTGGCCGAGATTACGGCCTGGTTTAAGGCGTACCAGCAATCAGAGAATATGTATGATGTTTGTCAGGCGCACATTCAAGCTTATGTAGAACGCGCCCAAACCTATCAGTTGGCATGGGCCGGTTTGCCTGAGTAAATCCTGAGAGAAACGATTAAGAACTAGGGGAAAACGGGAAAGTCATTTGAATGAGGAAAACAATGGTTTTTCCGTTTTCCCTGAGTAAACCACAAAGAATTAGCGCATTTTTTATCAAAATACTTTTTGTGGTTTACCTATAAAATTTTTCTTAATTCTTTTCTTTAGATTAGCGGGCTAATCTAGGTGAAAATGGGAAAGTAATTTGAACCAGGAAACTAATGGATCCCCGTTTTCCCTGAGTCAACCACAACGAATTAGCGCATTTTTTATCAAAATACTTTTTGTGGTTTACCTAAGGTTGCACAGTGATAAGAAACGGCTCAATAATTTTCATCGAGCCAGACTCCCCCGTTTAAAGTTAAAAATGGGTTTTGAGGAGACAGTTATGTTACGACTTGCACTACTTCGCGTATTAGAAAGTTATTTCCGTCATCGTTGGCTGTATTTTTTGCCGATTGTGTTGATGATCCTGGCCGCTTTTGCCGTTATTTTTACGAAAGAGCCGCAATATATTGCCGGCGGTGTGGTGTATGTGGAAAAGGAAAGTTTTCTATCGACGCTTACGTCTGTGCGCGAGTCTACTTTCTCTTGGGATACGCCCGCCGACCAGACTAACCGCGAGCTGTCTGAGCTGTTGCAAACTGATGCGTTTATCCGTGCGGTGATCAATATGACGGATATGGAATCGCAAATGGATGGAGGCATGATTGCCATTGCCGAGACGATGCAGGAAGCGCGGGAGGCGGTTTGGACGCAGGCGATAGGTAATAATCAGGTTCTTGTGGGAGCCGCCCATACTGACCCGCTTTTAACTTATCAATTGGTGAATGCCATTATTGAAAATTACATCCAATGGAAAATTAACGCTGATCGGGTGGAAAGCGCCACAGCGCAGGCATTTTTTGGCGACTTAATTGCTCAATATAAAAACGAATTGGAAATCGCGCGCCGCGAATTACAAAATTACTTGATAGCGTATCCAGAACCAGCGCGCGGCAACCGCCCCGATCTTGAGCTATTGGAGATTGAACGTTTGCAATCAAACCTCCAGTTGGCTGGGAACCGGTATGCCAATGCTTTAGAGAAGGAAGAAAATGCGCAGTTGGCTTTGTCGCAGGCGGAAAGCGATGTGCGCCAGACTTATTTCTTCATTGACGCGCCTCGTATTCCAGAGGAGCCGTCAACGTCGCTCACTGAAATGGCGACGCAAGGGATTATTTTTGTTGTTGTCGGCGTGATTTTGAGTGTGGTGGGTATTGTGGGCAGCGCGCTGCTTGACCGCAGCTTGCGTTTTCCGATTGATGTGCGGCATGGCGTGAATCTGCCTGTGTTGGCGGCTGTTCCCGACGCTAGCCAGTATTTGCCGGAAACAGAGTCCCAAAAAGCAGGATGGTTCCGCAGAAAGGCGCGTAACGGCCGTAAATCAAAAAAACAAGGCGCGGCTAATAATCAAAAGGCGCTGGCATGAGCGAACAGGGCAACAGCATCGCCAAAAACGCCGGCGTGTTGATGGCTTCCCAGTTGATTACCTGGGGGCTGACATTGGCGTTGATGGTGTTTTTACCGCGCATGTTAGGCGCGACGGCGGTAGGCCAATTTCATCTGGCTAATTCGATTTGGGCTATTGTGGGCATTGTTGCCGTTTTTGGCATGGACATTTTGCTGACGAAAGAGATTGCCCGCAACCCCGCCAAGACGGCCGAATTGTTTGGCACGGCCGTTACCCTGCGGGCTATCTTATACATCATTGGCTTTGGCGCTGCCGTCCTTTACTCCCATTTGGCCGGTTATGGCCAGCAAACGCGCACAGTCATTTACATCATTGGCTTCTCCGTATTTATCATGCAGTTCAGCGATACCTATCGCGCCTCGCTGCAGGGTTTGGAGCGGATGGAGTTTATTTCCCTGGCCGACATCCTTGCTAAAGCGTTCACGACCATTGTTGGGTTGACCCTCTTGTTCTTGGGACAAGGCATTTTGGTCATTGCCGTCGTCATGACGGGAGCCAGCGTAGTGAGCTTAACAATTCATGGCGTCTCTTTACGACGGTTGCAGCCGATTCGCTATCATTTTGATTGGCAGTTGGCGAAATGGATGCTTAAATCCAGTTTCCCCTATTTCCTTGTCTCTGCTTTCCTGGTGATTTACATTCAAGTGGATATCGTGATTATCTCTTTGCTGGTTGACGAGGAAGTCGTTGGTTGGTACGGGGCGGCGGACGGCTTGTTTGCCACACTGTTGTTTATTCCGTCTGTGTTTATCACGGCCGTTTTCCCCGTTTTGTCGCGTATGTATGCCGATGAGTCGGACATGTTGCCCCATTTGATGCGGAAAAGTTTCGACTTGTTGGCTCTGTTGAGCATTCCCATCGGGTTGGGCGTTTTAGCCATCGCCGATCCCCTGGTTGTGCTGCTGTTTGGCCCAGACTTCATTAACAGCGGTCCTGTTTTAGCTGTGATGGGCATCGTCATAATTTTAACTTATCAAAATATGCTATTAGGCCGGTTTATCATTTCTATTGACCGGCAAAATGCCTGGACGGTTGTCATGGCAGTGGCGACGTTTGCCACCATCCCACTCGATTTGCTCTTCATTCCCTGGTGCCAGAACAAGTTCGGCAATGGGGCCATCGGCGGCGCGTTAGCTTTCGTGGTCACGGAATCGATCATGCTGATTGCCGGATTGGTTTTGCTGCCTAAAGGGGCGTTGGGATGGGGGAATGCGTGGACGGCCGTGCGCGCGCTAGTCGCCGGTTTAGGCATGGTTGCCGCCATCTGGATGTGGCGCGACGCTTTTATTGCCATTCCCGTCGTCGTTGGCGGGATAGTTTACCTCGGTTTAATACTACTCATGCGGGTTGTGCCCAAAGAAGATTGGGCCTTAGCGCTTAATCTGGCCCAACCCCTTTTGCGGCGGTTCCGCAGGCAGAAGGCGGAACCGGTGGGCATAAAAGGATAAAAAGATGTGGTTTCGTACTAAAAAAGAAGAAATCGAAAAACGGCCGTTACTGGACCTGACAGGGCCAGACGGCGCGCTCTGGATGACATTCCCGGCGGAAATTGTAGATGCGCTGCGCCACATGGTCACACGCGTGGCCCGCAGCGAACCATTTCCGGCGCGGCTGGCGCTGTTGGCTTCATTGGAACAAGAGGGCGTGACTTACATCTCGCGGGCGTTGGCAACAACAATGGCCCACGATATGGAAGCGACTGTTTGCACGGTGGAGTTGAATTGGTGGCGGCCGTCGCATGATTTACCGGCTGCCGATGATACGGGCGGCTTAGCGGCCGTCTTGGCCGGCAAAACCAATTTGGAAGAAGCGGTTGTTGCAACTGGATTGCCTAATCTGTCTATCATGCCTGCCGGTCACGTTCCCGTTGAGAAACGCGCCGCGTTGGCTCGTAGTTCAGTTCTGAAAGAAACAATAGAGCAATTAAGCCATCAATTTAACTATCTGATTTTTGACATCCCGGCCGTCTTGACAGCCAATGACGCCATCCCCTTAGCCTCGTTAAGCGATGCCGTCTGTTTGGTGGTACGGCAAGGCGTTACCTCAGTCGGCGATGCCCGTCAAGCGCTGGATGATATAGACCATTTACCCGTTTTAGGCGTGGTGATGAATCAAATCCATTTAGCCACGCCCTCCTTGTTGTTGCAATACATTCCACAGCATTAGGCCGACGCTTAACGTGTGATATGAGGATGGATTTACAATGAATGTATTACTTCTTTTTTTAATAGGGACTTTTTTAGGCGGCATTGCCTTGTGGCAGCGCAAATTAGCTTCTCGAACCGTCATTCTGTTGGCAATTTGCGCCCTTGTTTGCATCGCTTACTTTTTTGGCAACCAAATTTAATCGTTTGAAGCCCGCTTCATATTCAGATCATGACTGCATTTATTGCCAATGACATTCAACTAAAGAGCGTACCGGTTCAAGCTTTCCGGGCTAAACTGACCTGGCTGCTTTGGTTCGGCGGCTTAATGGGCGTTACGGCCGTGTTAGGTTTGTTCATGTACCGGGGCAATCCCCAGCCCAGCGCCATTGCCTGGATGGTTTACTTGATTGGCGTTGCCGCCATCTTATTCCAGCCGCGTTATGGAATCTATTTGCTCTTGTTTATGTCTCTGGTTGGCGATGGATTCCTGTTATATTGGTTTCCATTCTCCAAGAATTTTTCCAGCTATGAATCACTGTTGTATCTGAATGACAAGTTAATCTTCAGCCCGTTGGAATCCTATTTTATTCTTACTTTTTTATCCTGGTTAGTACGTGACGCTATTCAGCGCAAATTTAAAATATATTTTGGCGAATTAACCTTGCCAGCCCTCATCTTCATCGGATTTATCGTTTTTGGTTTGGTTTACGGGATCGGTACCGGCGGCAATGTTTCCATTGGATTATGGGAGGCGCGTCCCATATTTTATCTACCCCTGGGATTGATTTTGGTTAGCAATCTATTAACCAAACGCAAGCACGTTGATCGCCTGATGTGGGCGGCCATGTTGGCCTTATTTATTGAAGGAGTGATTGGCGTTTATACCTTTGTCGTGTTGCTGGAAGGCAACCGCGGCCATCTGGAAGCGATTACGGAACATTCGGCGGCAATTCATATGAACACCCTTTTCGTGCTGGCATTGGGCGTCTGGCTATTTAAAGGGTCGTGGGCCAAACGAATTATCCTGCCATTGATGGTTCCGCCAGTGATGTTGACTTATCTGGTCACAGAACGACGCTCGTCGTTTGTCGCTTTGGTGGTTGCTCTTATGCTAATGGCTATTTTGCTGTTCAGGGAAAATCGCACGGCTTTTTATCTGATTATCCCGCCGGCGGCTATGATTGGTCTGGTGTATATCGCTGCTTTTTGGAACAGCAGCGGGGCGTTGGCGATGCCGGCGCAGGCAGTTAAATCGGTGATCGCCTCTGACCAGACTAATGCCAAAGATCAGGCCTCGTCCTTGTATCGGCTGATCGAAAATGCCAATTCCAGCTTTACGATTGAGCAAAAACCGTTGACAGGGGTTGGTTTTGGGCAGAAATTTTATATTTTGGTTCCGCTGCCGGATATTAGTTTTTTCGAGTGGTGGGAATATATCACGCATAATTCGGTGATTTGGATTTGGATGAAGACGGGGGTTGGCGGTTTCTTTTCGTTGATTTTTATGATTGGTATGACTTTAATGACGGGAGCGCGGGTTTTGTGGCGAATGCCGCGTAATGATATGAGCGCGATTGCGATGACGGCCGTTTTCTACATCATGATGCACTTTATTTACGCCTACGTAGATATGTCCTGGGACAACCAGAGTATGGTCTATGTGGGTATGATGATGGGCTTGATCAATGTGTTGGAGCGTATTGTCGAGCGGCCAGTGAAGGTTGAGCCTGTACGTTATCTCTGGCAAAGACCGTCCGCGCCCGCTCCAGTTATTGTGCCATTCCCTGACGAGCCTTCAAGCTGGTAGATTAACCGCAAGCGTTCACCGCAATACTAAACAATGATGCGCAAGTTAAAGCAACTTTTTAGAGAAGAATTCGCCGGATGGCATTGGCGTTTATTGATAGCCCGATTTTTATTAGCGCCGCTGCCGCCCTATGTCGGCAGCCGACTCCGTGTGCATCTTTTGCAATTGGCCGGATTTGCCATTGGACGCGGCACAGTTATGTCCGATACGCCGCGTATTGCCGGTGATGGTAATTTGTACGGCCGTCTCGCCATCGGCGAACATTGCTACTTCAATGTGGACTGTTATTTTGACGTGAGCGCTCCCATTACCATTGGCAACCATGTCTCGCTGGGGCATCAAGTTTTGTTGATGACCAATACGCACAAACTGGGGGGAACCGAACAACGGGCCACCGACTTGATTGCTCATCCCATTCATATTGGCGACGGCGCCTGGTTAGGCGCGCGGGCTACCGTTTTGCCCGACGTTACCATTGGCGCTGGAGCCGTCGTTGCCGCCGGGTCAGTGGTGACGAAGGATGTGCCGCCCAATGCTTTGGCGGCGGGCGTCCCGGCAACAGTGAAGCGGATGTTAGATGGGGTGGAAAACGGCCGTGTTCCCCAGGAGGCCCGTTAATGTCTTCATTCCAACAAGTTTGGCAAGATGGCTGGGCTGTTCTGCGCGCTCGTTGGTACTTTCGTAAAGCCGCTAGTTTAGGCGCCAAAGCCCGCGTTTGGGGGCGTCCTGTCGTCCAAAATTGGGGACGCATGATCATCGGCAGCCGATTGCGATTGGTCTCCACTGTCGCTAAAACTGAACTGGTCGCCAGCGGCGAAGGTTTGCTGGAAATTGGCGATAACGTCTTCATCAATTACGGCTGCTCCATTGCCGCCAATCAATTGGTGCGTATCGGCAACAACTGCAATATCGGCACCTACGTCATTATGATGGACAATGATTTTCACCGTCTGGAGCCGGAACGACGCCACGAACGCCCCGAATCAGCCCCCATCATTCTGGAAGAAAACGTCTGGTTGGGCGGGCGCGTTATCGTGTTGCGCGGCGTCACTATTGGCGCCGGCAGCGTCATCGGCGCCGGCAGCGTCGTTACCAAAGACATTCCGCCGCGTTCCCTGGCTGTGGGAATGCCGGCCCGCGTTATTCGGGAGCTGTAAAATGAGTACGTGGAAGATTACGCCTACGGTTAGCGTTGTTTTGCCGACCTATAATCGCCTACACCAACTTAAGCGCGTGCTGGAAGGTTTAGAAGAGCAAACCTATCCCAAGCAAAAATTTGAAGTAGTCGTTGTTTCCGATGGTTCCAGCGATGGTACAAATGAATTTTTACGGTTGAAAAAAACGCCGCTGCAATTAACTTCTGTTTTACAGGCGAATCAGGGCGTGGCGGTGGCGCGTAATGAAGGCGTTGCCCAGGCGCAGGGTAAGTTGATTCTGTTCATTGACGACGATGTTGTTCCTGTGCCTCGACTTATTAGCGAACATTTGCGTACGCATGAGGCCGAAGGCAATAGCGAGTTGGTCGTTTTAGGGCCGATGTTGACGCCGCTAGATACAACGTTGTCGCCCTGGACGCAGTGGGAACAGGATATGCTGGTAAAACAGTACGAGGCGATGGCTGCCGGAGAGTGGGAACCGACGGCGCGTCAATTTTACACTGGCAATTCGTCGCTGCCGCGCAGTCTGGTGGTGGAGAGCGGCGGTTTTGATCCCGCCTTCCGCCGTGCCGAGGATGTGGAGTTGGCGTATCGCATGGATAAACGAGGCGCCCGCTTTGTCTTTAATCCACAGGCGGTTGGTTACCATTATGTGGAACGTAGTTTTTCATCTTGGTTAGCGACGCCGTATGCGTACGGCCGTAACGATGTCATTTTTAGCCAGCAAAGAGGGCAGGATTGGCTGCTGCCGACGGTGTACAAGGAATATGAAACCCGGCACAAATTGATCAAACAGTTGGTGAAGCTGTGTTTAGATCGTCCGCTGTTAAGCCGTTTAGCCATTGCCAAACTGCGTTTAGCCGCCGCTTTATTGCCGTCCGTTAGCCGATTGGCGTTTAGCGGCATTTTTAATCTCCGTTACTATCAAGGGTTGGCCGATGAGTTGAACGGCCGTGCCATTTTTTATGAAGAATTGGCGAAACATAATCGCAAGAACTGAAAAAAGCGTATGCATATGCTTAAATTATTTAAACAAGACGTCCAACGATGGGTCATTCCCCAGCAAGTGGCCGATCCATCTGCTGTAACGTTGATGACAACGCTCAAATTATTATTCCGACACATGCCATTGCGGGCAATGTTATGGTTCCGTTTTGGTTCCTGGTGCAAGCGCAAAGGCATCCCCTTTTTACCCGGCTTTATTCAACGGCTCATTTACAAGCAATTTGGCCTGGAAATTAGCGTCGGCGGCGCTATTGGCGGCGGATTGTACATCGCGCATCCCATCGGTACGGTGATTATGGTAAATCGGATGGGTGAAAATTGCAGCATCATCGCCGCCGTAACGTTGGGGATGCGGAATGAATATGCTTTCCCCAACATTGGCGACAATGTTTTTATTGGCGCAGGGGCCAGGGTTCTGGGCGGTATTGATGTGGGCGATGGGACGGTGATTGGAGCTAACGCCGTTGTCATCAAAGATGTCCCGGCCCAAGCTACAGTTGTCGGGATTCCAGGGCGCGTGGTGCGTGTTGGCGGTCAAAAGCTGGCGGACAATGGTAAGGACAAAACGGCCGTTGCTCCTCTCTCCCCCGCACAATCCCCAGAGAAAACGGCCTAAGGTGATGATTCAGACCACGTTTGTCATGGAACAGCATATTGGACACCGTTCCTACTATCAGAACTTGCGCCGATTTGTTGACGCCGCGCCGCAAATCGCGGCTAACTGGGTTGAGGTGACGTATGAACGGCCGCAAGCCATTTGGAACCGTTTGCCCATTTTGCCGCGAGGCATCCGTGGCACGCTGTCGGGACGCGCCCAAGTCCGTGCCGGATTGCGTCAAAGCAAGGCCGACGTTGCGCTGTTTAACACCCAGGTTCCGGCGGCGTTGGCTGGCAAATTAGTATTCCGACAACCTTATGTGCTGTGTACCGACATCACGCCGCTCCAATACGACCAGATGAGCCATCATTACGGCCATCAACCGGATCGAGACGGGTTTTTGAGTCGATACAAACATCAGGCGAACGGCCGTTTATTTCAAGGCGCGGCGCGTATTTTGCCCTGGTCAAACTGGGTACGCCAGTCGCTTATCGCCGATTATGGCGTCGTTCCAGAGCGCATCGAGACGCTGCCGCCCGGTGTAGACACCGATTTATGGCGGCCTAATCCGCAGCTGCGCAGCGGCCCGATGCGCATTTTATTTGTCGGCGGCGATTTTTATCGCAAGGGAGGCGAAGATTTATTGGCGGCAACGGCGCTGCTGCCGCCAGGGTTAGTTGAATTGGTCCTTGTTACACGTTCTGATGTGCCCGAGCGGGCGAATATGGCGACTTATGGTAATATGCAGCCAAATTCACCGGAACTGATTGCCCTTTGTCAATCATGCGACGTCTTTGTCTTGCCGACAAGAGCTGAGGCGTTTGGTATTGCCGCGGTGGAAGCGACTGCAATCGGACTGCCGGTGATTGGAACGGCCGTTGGCGGTTTGCCCGACATTGTCGCCGAAGGGGAGACCGGGTTTATTATTCCCCCCGGCGATGTGAAGGCGTTGGCTGCTCATTTGCAGCGTCTGGCTGAAGACCGCGTTTTACGCCGGCAGATGGGTTTGAACGCCCGCCGCCGCGCCAAAGAACGCTTTGACGCCCGCAGAAACGCGGCCCGCGTTGTCGCCGTTTTGGAAAAAGTTGTCGAAGGATCAATTTTGTAATGAATCGAAGGTTTATTGGTATCACAATCGTATTGGCCGGATTGTTCGTTAGCTGCGGTGGCGCAAGCGGCAGCGCAGCGCCGACGCCGGCAATTATAACCCCGACCACACACCCCTATTTTGCCGAAGAGACGCCCACTGTTTTGCCTACGCTCGTCTCTACTGCGGTTGGCCCATCGGCGGAAATAATCGCCTTAGCTAATGCGACATTGACCGCCGCCGCAGCGCCGCCGCCGGGGGCAACCGCTACGCCAGAGCTGACTGCGCCCTTATTGGAGACGGCCGTTCCTGACGAACCAGCCAGCGAAGCGACCGCTGAAGGGCCAGAATCGCCAACGGCGACATCTACGCTTACGCCAACGCCGTCTTTTAATGGACGACCGGAAGTGCAGCCCATTTACCGGGCCGTATATTTCCGCGCCGGACCAGGCACAAATTATGAAATTTTACAATTCCTGCGCGAAGGCGAATCAGTTTTGGTGATTGCCAGAGATAGCAAGCCGGGGCTGTGGTACAACGTTGAGCTAGAATCCGGCGAACGCGGCTGGGTGGCGATGAGCGTTAGCGAGCCTGTTTTGGACGCGGCAATGGAAGATTTGCCGGTGGCAGCGACAATCCCCGCGCCGCCTTTGCCCACGCTGACGGCAGCGCCGTAACCTGAGATATGAACACAATGATTAAACGATTCTTTACGATCGTTGGCTGGATGATGAGTTTGGCTCTATTGGCTGGCTGCGTGCCGGGTTCTGAGGATGAACCGACGGCCGTTGCCATGCCAACGCCGACCAAGCACCCCTTCCTGAATGTAGAGGGGACAGGCGTTTCCGATGCCGGTTTGACTTTGTCAATAGAGGAAGAGGTTGAGCCAACGCCCGATCCCAGTGACGCCACATCTTTCCTAATTGACAACATCACCGTGACTGTTGGCGACAGCGACGCTACGCTTTCCTGGACGACAGGGAGAGCGTCTGTTAGTAGCATTGAATACGGCCGTACCGGATTATTTGAGCTTGGCAGTGTTGGCGAGGGCATGACTTTAACCCGCCATGCCGTCAAACTAGACGGGTTAGAGCCAGAAACAACTTACTATTATCGCATTTCGGCCATTGATACCGTTACAGGCGAGAAGATAACGCAAGACAGCGCTTTCGATACGATCAGTCTGGCTCCTGTTATTGATATTTGGTATGGCCCGGAACAAAAATACGGCAATATCGGCATCCCCAAGCGTTGGTTTAACATTTTTGGCAATGTGTATGATCGCGATGGCGTGGCGTCCTTATCCTATTCGCTCAACGGCGGCCCAGAATTACCGCTCTCAATTGGCCCAGACTTGCGCCGTTTGTCCAATGTGGGCGATTTCAATATCGACCTTGCCCGAGAATCGCTCAATCCGGGCCGAAATGAGGTTGTCATCATCGCCGCCGATGCGCTTGGTTTTGAGCGCCGAGAGATAGTGGGAATTATGTATGAACCCGACAATGTCTGGCCCGGTGATTATGAAGTGAATTGGTCAACCGTAACCGATATCCAGGATGTGGCTCAGGTTGTAGATGGAAAGTGGGAAATTGATGATAACGCCTTGCATATTGTTGAGCCTGGGTATGATCGTCTGGTGGCAATTGGCGATGTAGCCTGGACGGATTATGAAGTTGAAGTCCCTATTACGCTTTATGAAGTATTCGATGATGGGTTTAGCGTAATCAACAATGGGCCGGCATTAGGCATCTTGGTCCGCTGGACGGGCCATACCGATTTCCCCATTGCCGATTGGCAGCCCAAGGTGGGGTGGAAGCCGTTTGGCGTGTTGGCCTGGTATTGGTGGAAAGAGCCTGATTTAGGTTTTTGGTTGTTAGAAGGCACGAAAGATGTAGGCGAAGAAATTAGCGCGGCAGCGCCGGAGTTTGGCGTTACGTATATGCTCAAAGTGCAAGTGGAGACTGTTTCGCAAGATGTTGGTTTTTACAGTCTTAAGGTATGGCCGCAGGGTGAGCCGGAACCGGAAGAATGGATGTTGGAGGCTGAAGTGGAAGGGCAGCCCAATGGTTCATTTTTGTTGTTGGCGCATCATGTTGACGTTCGTTTTGGCAATGTGAAGGTGTCGCAATTGGCCCCGCCGACTGATAATCCAGTTTATCCTGTTTTGTCCGGTTCGGGTTTTATATCGGCAACGAATGTCATTACCGCAACGGCTCCTATTACGACAACTGCGCCACTGACAGAGACGGTTCCTTCAGACACGGAGACAAATCCGTAAATTAGGCTTATGGCGGCGCAGCGTATCATCGGGTTAGGATTGTTGTTGGGATTGTTGGCTGGCTGCACGGCCGTTAGCCAGCCAGCCGAACCGATAGCAACGCCGACAACCAGTTCCATATTTTCCGCTGGGCAAGCGACGAGTACACCGGCCCCGCTGCCGACCATACCCCCATTGATTACCGTAGAAGCGCATGAGAATCAGGAAGACGATACGGCCGTAATCCCCATCCTCCTGTATCATCATATTGGCGTTCCGGCAGAAGACGGCGACAAATACCTTTCAATTACAACCGATAATTTTCGCGATCAAATGGCTTTTCTGGCCCGGAATGACTACCAAACATTGACTCTGGACGATTTAACAGCCATCTTGACGCACAAACAAGAAGCTCCGTCCAATCCCGTCATTCTAACCTTTGACGACGGTTTCCGCGACCAGTATGAGAACGCCGTTCCCATATTGCAAGAGTATGGATTCACGGCGACTTTTTTCATCACCACAGAACTCATCGAGTCTGGCTCAAGCTCTTATATGACCTGGGACTTGATCAAAGAGCTGCCCCAGGCGGGGATGCGGATCGAATCCCAATCCATGAGCGATGCGCCCCTGGCAGGGCTTGATCAGGCGGCCATGATGGCTGAGGTGCGAGGGGCGCAGGCAGCTTTAACCGCGCAGATTGGCGAAGCGCCCCATTATCTGGCTTACCCTTTTGGCGCTTATGACGATCTGGTTTTGGAAACGGCCGCTTCTGCGGGATTGGCGGGGGCGTTAACGACGAATGGTAGTAAAGCGCATAGTTTCGCCCGACGTTTCGAGTGGGGGCGTATTCCTGTCGCCGGCGATTGGACTTTGGCGGATTTTGCCGAACAGGTGCGGCCAGCTGCCGCTGAAAATGCGCCCGATGGGGAACGAGATACGGCCGTTGTCGTTTTATTTGACGACGAACTCCATCCGAATTGGCAAACCCATGCCGCCCCAGGGATGAAACTGTCATTAGAAGCCGTTTCGCACGTTCATAGCGGCATTTATGCCCTTTCAATTAGCCCGCTTACCAACAATGACGAGGAAATCCAGGGACGACCAGAGATAACAGACCTGGAAGAAAATCAACTGGCATTTCGCGTATCGCCGGAGACAACTGATTGGTACCGCCCTGATCGCCTGGCGGGCATAAGCTTTTGGCTAAATACTGGCTTGAATCAGGTTGAACCAGGCGATATGACATTGATTGTTACCGGCAGCAATATTCAGCCGTTTTGGGCCAAAGGCGACGAATCGGCAGGTGGGCCAGATGAGATTGAAACGTTTTCAGGCAAGCGCGCCTATTCTTTGGGGATTGAACATACTGTTCCACCCGAAACCTGGGTTGAAGTATATGTTTCATTAGAAGAGCTTGTGTATGACCCCGACCAGGATAACACATTGATCGAAGCCCCCGAATACGCCTATTTCACCGGATTTTATTTGGTTTTAAATAACGTTAAGCAATTTCAGCCCTTTTATATTGACGATGTCGAGTTAGTCGTTGCGGAGCGTTAGGATGGAAATCATTGAAATTTTAAAAAGCCATCCTTTGCGAATATCCATTGGCGATCCAACCTGGCTAGGCTGGGCGACTGTTTTTGCTTATTGGACGGCGGCCATTTTATCGTTTCTTTGTGCCTGGCGCGCCGACCGCATTTTTGATGGCAAGCGCGTTTGGGAACATCGCTTCTTGTGGGGCGTATTGTCGGCCATGTTGTTTTTCTTGGGTATCAATAAGCAGCTTGACATTCAGAATTGGTTTACGACGATTGTTAAGGCGATTTCTTATGTCCAGGGCTGGTATGCGCTGGGGCAATGGGCGCAAACGCTTTTTGTGGGCGCGTTGGTCGCGGCTGCGGCTTTGGTCATGCTCTTAATTTCCTGGAGGATGCGCGCATTTTGGCGGCAATACTGGTTATTGATGATCGGTTTCATTTTTCTGGCGCGATTTATTGTTGTGCGCGTGGCCTCGTTTTATGGCGTGCCATTGACTGAACTTTCACACTATACGGGCGGTGTCCGCGTTAACTGGGCATTGGAGTTGGTAGGAACGGCCGTCATCATTTTGGCATCGGCGTTAAATATACGACGGGGGCGGGCGGCATGATTGCTGTGATGAAATGGGCGACGGTAATAGGATATTGGGGGACGGCCGTCATCTGCGCTCTTCATGTGTTTCGACAAAATCAACCCGTCCCCAAAATCAAAAGCGGGCGATTTTGGCGCGGCGCGGCCGTGGGCATGTTCCTGTTAGGCGTTAACAAACAGGGGGATTTGACTGGCTTATTGACCAACGCCATACGCGGCGCAGCCTGGCGCGATAATTGGTTTTTTGCGCGCCATACCCTCCAGTTGGCGGCCATTGCCGGGGGAATCGCCATCGCTTTCATCCTGTTTTTCATTTTGGCCTGGCTGCTGCGCCCTAAGCGTTGGCCGCAATGGTTAGCTTTGTTGGGCATTGTGTACTTAACCGGCTTTGCTTTGGTGCGCGCCGTTTCGCTGCACGCCATCGATTACATTTTATACGCGTCTGTTTCCGGGATTCAGTTGAATTGGATTTTTGAATTAGGTGGCATTGCTTTTGTCGTTTTAGCGGCTTCATTGGCGTTCTTCACAGGACAAAATTTAAAAGAGACGCCGACGGCCGTTCATGAGACGCTGTAGCCCGATTTAGAGAATTAAACGGGTAATGTAGGGGCGACCCTTGTGGTCGCCCACAAGGGCAGGCACAAGACCTGCCCCTACAGATGATTTACCTCATTCAATTGTAAAGTTTCATCCAAATCGGGCGGCAATTTAGCAAAAGGTGCATTTCAAATGAGTTGAGAAAAGTGCGTGTTTCGGGAATTGGAATTCCCGAAACGTTGAGCCAAGTATCGGGAATTCCAATTCCCGATA
>JANTGY010000055.1 GCA_024762695.1 Anaerolineae bacterium | reverse complement strand
CCAGCGGCGAGAGACGCACGCTGCTCGCTTTCCAACCCACTTTTTCTTTCCTCACCCAATTCTTGCCTTACTTTGACCAATATGCCCGCAGCCATCGCTTGTGGTCGCCGCAAAGCGACGCCATTGTCTTGCCCATTCAAAAGGATGAGGTCAACCGCATCGCCGTCATCCCCCTCAACAGCGAGCCGCGTTATCTGGCCGAAGGAGATATGCCGTTTTGGAGTCAGCAGTAGGGCAAGTGGCAAGTTTGCAAGTGGCCGGTGGCAGGTGGCAGGTCAGCGACTCGTCACTTGCCACCTGCCACCCTTCCCTTGAACATTCCAGCAAATTTGACGACAATACGCCCATGCGATACCGATTCTGCGCCATCTTCCTCCTTGTCCTAACGCTAACCGCTTGTGAATTCCCAGCCATTGGCGAATCGACACCAAATGCAACGGCCGTAACCCGGACAACGGCCGTTCCCCCCGCCAGCAAACCAGAAACGCCAACCGCCCTGCCGTCGCCAACCACCCCATCAGCCACAGCCACAGCGACGGCCGTTCCCCCGCCCACGCCCACCTACAACCCCGCCTTACCCGATTGGACCGTCCTCGTCTACATGACGGCCGACAACAATCTGGAGCAAGCCGCCCTGATTGACATCAACGAAATGGAACGCGCCGCCGCTTCCAAGCAAGTCAACATCCTGGCCCAAATAGACAGCGCTGGCGACGGCGCCCGTCGTCTCCTCATCCGCCCCGATGACGACGCCGACAATATCGGCTCTAAGATCGCAGCCGAGTTGGGCGAACTGAACATGGGCGACCCGCAAACGCTGGCCGACTTCATCATCTGGGGCGCGGCCAACTATCCGGCCAACCGCTACGCCCTCATCATTTGGGATCATGGCGCAGGCTGGCAGGGCATTTCTTTTGATGAAGAAGCCGTAGAACTTGCCACTGATTTCCTCAGCCTGCCCGATTTAGATGGCGCATTGGCCCAGGCGTTAACCCAATCCGGCCTGGACAAATTAGACGTGGTCGGCTTTGACGCCTGCCTGATGGGCCAGCTTGACGTGTTCCAAACCGTCGCCCCTTACAGCGATTACGCCGTCGCCTCCGAAGCGCTGACGCCGGGGCAGGGCTGGCAATATGCCACGTTGCTCAATCATTTGGCTGCCAATCCAGATATGGACGGCGCGCAGTTGGCGCAGCAGATGACGGCCGACTACGTTGATTTTTACACCCGCGCCGAGCCAGATGATTTTGTAACGATGTCGGCCGTTGATTTGGCGCAAATGGGCGCGGTGACGACGGCCGTACAACAATTAGCCCAGGCCCTGCAAAATGATCCGGCGCAAGCCGCCGGCGCTGTTGGCGACGCCCGCTACGGAGCCGAAGCGTACGCCCGCCCCTTCGGGGCCGCTTTTGACGAATACGCGGCCATCGATCTGAGCCATTTTGCCGCGATTTTGGCCCAGCGCAGCCCCGATGAAGCGGTACGAGCCGCCGCCAACGCTGTCGTTGATGGGGTGGCAGCGGCCGTCATCGCCAACGAACGGGGCAGCGGATTCCGCTACAGCGGCGGCATCGCCCACTATTTTCCGCGCCAGGCCCAGTTTTACAATACCGCCTACGCCCAAACGACAACCAATCTCGCCTGGAATGACTTCCTGGCTGCGTATTACGAAGCGGGACAAGACAGCCTGTCGCCGCCAGAAATTTACCTGACCAACGCCCGCAACGAAGCGGCCGGGGCGCAAAATCCAGCTTACCTCGATTTCCAAATCGTTGGCCGCAGTGTGGAAACGGTGTCCCTCTTGGGCGGCCGTTACGAAGCGGATGGCCGCCGTCGCTTGCTGGAACTGGACACGCTCATCCCCGAACCCTCTATTTTGCCGGACGGCAGCCGTCTGTCTGAATGGCGTGATGGCGTGCATGAGGATTTCTTCATTTGGGACACGCTGACAACGTACTTGTTTGACGACGCGGACAATGGCGATTTTGTGGTGATGACGGCCGTCACAGACGCAGCCAATCAGGGGGAAAACGGCCGTCTCTACGCCGTGTCCGGGGTCTTCATCAGCGCAACAGAAATAGAGGCCAGTTTGGTTTTTGACTATGCCAGCGGGCAGTTGGCGCGAGTATGGGGCATCACGAATGGCGCGGCGGCCGAAATCACGCCCCGACCTGGCGATTTATTCCGGATTAATTCGCTTTACCTGGACGAAAACGACCAACTCGTCCGCGAACCGGGGCCAACATTAGTTTTTGACGAGACAAGCCAGCTTTATTTTGATTGGCGGCCACTGCCCGACGGCGATTACTTTTTGGGATTGTCAGCCGAAAACAGCGCGGGGAAAACGGCCGTCGCCTTTACTGATTTGCCCGTAGAAAACAACCATCTATTGCCCAACTACAGCGCTTATCTCGACCCCTACCTCGGCTTCCAATTTCTCTACCCCGACGCCTGGTACACGCCCATTTACACCGATACGCTGCTCTACACCAGCAGCCGCGACGCGGCGACCGATGTGCAAATCACCCTTTACCCGAACCTGGAGCCAGATGTGGACACAGCGGCGTTAACCGAACAGACGCTTAACCAATTTGGCCCGGTGGATGTGTTGTTTACGGATACGGCCGTTATTGCCGGCACACAAGGGCAGCGCATATCTTATGGCTACACGAAGAGCAGCGGCGCGCATACCGGCGTTTTCCTGGCCTTTGTGCGCGATGGGGTTGGTTATGTAGTAGATGTGGATGGAGTGTCGGAAGATGAAGCGGCGACGTTGACGGCCGTTGACATCATCGCTTCCAGTTGGCAGTTTGTGTCCGCCGGGGCGGGGCTGCCCCCTGGACGTTGGGCGCAGATTGACGCCGCGGCTTTCTCCGTCGCCCAGCCAGCCGATTTTGTTTACCAGGAAGTGAATAATTGGCAGCGGTTTAGCAACGGCCGTTACGCCTTCGTCGCCCTCCGCGCCCAGTCCATTAACCGCCCCGTCCCCGATGTGCTGGCGGCGCTAATCCGCGACGCTGGCGAAGGGATGCAGGCGTTTGCCGCCGACGCGCCATTTTCTACCCTGCTAGGCGGAGCCATCTGGGAACGGGCCAATTTTAGCTATGCACTGGAAGACGGCAGCGCCATCTGGGGTTTCATCATGGTCAAAGAGGAAAACGGTCAGGAAGTTGTCGCCTGGGCCGAAGCGCCCTCAGACGTTTACAATGAACTGGAACAAACTGCTTTTCTGGTGATGATTGCTGATTTGGACTTGAAGAACTGAGGCAGGCGTCGTGCGTCTTGCATCTTAGATGCGCGCTAATCAAACGGGCGCTTTTCATTTACTTAAATTTGTCATTCCCGCGAAAGCGAGAATCCATGCTCTTACAGGAGTGGATACCTGCCTTCGCAGGCATGACAGCCATGAATGAAACGCACCCTAATCAAACTTGATAATTGGGATGAAGGCGGCTCGATAAATCGCGCAATTGTCGGTAAGCCACTGGTTTGATGAAGACCAAATCGGCTGAATCGTCAAGCTGAGAAGCATGGGTGCCGTTAGCTGTGGCGATCAGGGTGCGGGTTTGAGCCAAACGCGCATCGCCATGCATGTAGCGCAATATCGTTTCGCCAGATGCGCCAGGCAAATTCAAATCGAGCAAAACAATCGCGGGAATAACTTCTCGCAATCGCTCTAGAGCCGCCAATCCGTCATCAATAATTTCCGTCTCAAAACCGGCTTCGGTCAAGGCATGGGCAAAAAGCTCTGCCAAATGATATGAATCTTCTACAACCAGCGCTAATGCTTTGTTCATCTCTCCACTCTAATCGAATATAGATACCAATAGTACCAATATCCTATCAAGCAGTTCTTGCAAAGCGCTAAAGATTTTCTTAATAACTTCTAAATTTGGATGCCCAACGCCGTCAAATCAGCCTGAAGGCGGGCTGGGGAGTGGAAATGAAGGGCCTGAAAGCCCAAATCGCGCGCAGCCGAAATGTTAGCGGCCGAATCGTCTATGAAGATGCAATCCTCAGGTAAACGGTCAATGCGTTCTAGCAAAATGCGGTAAATTTCAGGGTCGGGCTTGATGGT
The DNA here is from genome assembly GCA_024762695.1 of Anaerolineae bacterium. GTDB lineage: Bacteria > Chloroflexota > Anaerolineae > Promineifilales > Promineifilaceae > JACKCC01. The sequence goes on along the minus strand of JANTGY010000055.1, from coordinate 10,701 downwards.
TTTGACCTCGCCGGACAGCACAATTTCCCCAAACCAGTCTAAAAATTCAAAGTGGGGGCGCACGATGGGAAAGGTTTCGGCCGACCAATTGCTGAGCGCATGAACTTCATACCCCGCTTCTTTCAGCCGCGACATAAGGGCGACGGTTCCGTCAATTGGCCCGACGATCATTTCTTCCCAACGGGTATGATAGGCGGCAATGTATGGCTCATAATTGGGGAAGTCGACAATTTTAGCGGCGACAGCTTCGGCAAACGGCCGTCCCGCATCCATCGTCGCATTCCATTCCAGCGTACAAACATGGTCTAGGAAGTAATCACGTTCGGCAGTACGGCCGTTAAACAATTTATCGTACAAATGGCGGCGATCCCAATCAATCAGGACCGCGCCCAGGTCAAAAATGATGGCTGGTTTCATAAGAATGGCGAGTGTGCAAGTGTGCAAGTGTGCAAGTGTGCAAGTGTGCAAGTGGCGAGTCCGCTTTCTCGTATACTCGCCACTCGTAAACTCGCTCAGTTTTCAAATAATCCTTCAATGAACTGGTCGGCGTCGAAGGGGGCTAAATCAACAATTTTTTCGCCAGTGCCAATGTAGCGGACAGGCAAGCCCAACTCGCGGTAAATAGCGAAGACCATGCCGCCCTTGGCCGTGCCATCCAGTTTGGTCAGGATGACGCCGGTGACGTTGACCGATTCTTTGAATTTTTGGGCCTGGGTCAGCGCATTTTGGCCGGTGGGCGCGTCCAACACCAGCAAAACCTCGTGCGGGGCGGCATGGACGCTCTTTTTACAGACGCCATACACTTTTTCCAACTCGCGCATCAAGTTAAATTTGGTGTGCAAACGACCGGCTGTGTCAATAAATAGCAAATCATAGCCGCGCGCGCGGGCGGCGCGGATGCCATCGTAAGTAATGGCGGCGGGATCGCCATTGGGCGCGCCAGAGATGAGGGGGACGTCAGCCCGTTCGCTCCAGATTTTGAGCTGGTCAATGGCGGCGGCGCGGAAGGTGTCGCCGGCAACGAGGAGGACGTTACGGCCGTCTTCCTTATATTTGTGCGCCAATTTACCAATCGTCGTCGTTTTGCCGGATCCATTCACCCCGACAACCATCGCCACCGTCAGTTGGCGGGTTTCTTCCAATTCGAACGTTGGCGCGTCAAACAGGATGGCGCGCAATTCATCTTTCAGCGCCTGCATCAGTTGGTCGGCGCGGTACAGGTTGTCCCGTTTCACGCGCGCGCGCATGGCGTCAACCAGGGCCAGCGTCGTGGGGACGCCTACGTCGGCCTGAATGAGCAGGGCTTCTAAATCTTCCCATGTTTCGTCGTTAATTTCGCCCGTCCCCAACACGTTGGCAATCTGTCCAAAGACAGATTGACGGGTGCGGGAGAGGGAGTCGCGGATGCTTCTAAACAAGGTTTCCTCCGTATGCGAGTTTGCAAGTTTGCAAGTGGCAAGTTGCAGGTCTCGCTTGTTTCAAAGTAGGGGCATTATAACGGTTGATGGGGTTGGCGACAATCGCTCACACGCCAATTAAAGGCGATTCTTACGTTGCCTCCTCCGTTCTAAAATAAACGACAAACCAGACGCCAATCAAGAAGGCCAGCACGGCCGTTCCCCAAAATGCCGATTGAATACCTAACGATCCTGATGAACGCCCTGGATTTTCTGGGTGCATGACCATCGCCGCCGAGGGCAAGGTGAGGAAGACGTAGGCGGCCAAGCCGAGATGGAGCAGACCATGCACGCGCCGCCAGGGGAGCCAGCTTTGCAGGACGAGGACGATGACGGCAACGGCCGTTACCGCAAACACAGCCATATTGCGCGGCTCCTGCCAAAAAATGCCGCCCCAGTTCACAACTTCGGCCAGCAAGCTGACGAGAACGCTGGTCACAAACACACCCAACGTGACCCGTCCGATGGTTTCCATCCAGGCAGCCAGTTTTTTATTGTTCGTGATCGCCACTGCCAGCCCAAGCAATCCATTGATCGCAAAGCCCAACATTGCCGCCCAAATCAGCCCTACATGAACGTACACAATTTTAATCCCCTGCCCCAATGACTGCTCCACTGGCGCCCGCCAGACAAGAATTATCAGCGACATTACCAGCGCTAGAGGAATCCAAAGTTGTTTTCGTATCGAATTAATCAGCATTGTTTAGCTCCATTTCATCGGCCACAACATCCGGGTACGCATACCACAAGAAATACTTGGCATCATCAATAGCTTGCTCCAAGCAAGAAAAATTTCCAACGCCTAAAAAATCAGGCTGAAAAGAGCAAATCCTAAAAAAATAAAGACAGGTAGCATAATCAGAATATTCAAGACCAAATTCACATTGAAAACATCTGCATTCAAAACTGCTAAGCTGGGGTTTTGTGGATCATACCGGACAGTGATTATTTTGTCTGTCGGGTATTTTCTTGCAATGCGATTAGCCACGCCCTTGCTACGAAAGCCATCTTGCAGTCGAAGCACGGCCGAATCAGTCAGGGAAAGAATACTTAAAGCATAAATTTGACCTTCCACTCGGTATTCGTATTCCAACATTTCTCTATACCTAAAAATCGGACTACTGCCGCGCGAAAATTTTCGTACTCCCGATTTTATAATTACTCCTTGCACAGTCGGCCACGTTTTACTTTTTCGCGCTTGGAAGAACGTTCGAGTAATTAAAATTAACAAACCTGTTAATCCAATTGCAAAGCAGCAAAAGAAATACAAAAAAATATTATGCCATTTGATATTACTTCCTGCTCAACACACGATTCACCGGATTTAACGGCCGTCCCCCACCCAACACCTCCACCACATTCTCCGCCGCCATCATAGCCATCAGGCGACGCATTCCCGTAATGGCGCTGCCGAATCAAATATGTGAAACACATTTATTTAGGAATGTATCTTACTCCTGCAATTCCATCAAAATCTGCATCTTGCGTCCAAAGCGTCGCTTTGTTGGTGCGCGCAGTCGCCAGAATGATGCTGTCGGCCATCGCCAATTTGTGCGCGCTGGATAATTGCGCTGCGTTAATGGCTATTTCCTGTGTCAAAGCAACGCTAGTCCCAAGCGACATGACGCCAATAGCTTGTAAAGCGGCCTCTTCCCCGCGCTGTGCCAATAGTCGTTTGAAAACTTCATACATACATATCGTAGGCACAATCAATGCGTCTGTCGCCTGAATAATTGGCGAGAATTGACTCGCATTGTGATCCCCGGCAAAATACGCCAACCACCCCGAAGAATCAACAACGTTCATAGCTCTCGATCTGCCTTTTCTCTTTGAGGATCGGTGTCAATTCCCTCAAACATGCCTTTAGCCTCTTCAATGGAAGGCACTATTACAACACGCAGCGTTTCGTTAAAGGGAATGAACATGATTTTATTCCCAGGCTTAAGATCGAACTGCTCCCGAATAGGACGAGGAATTACCACTTGGTATTTGGAAGAAATCGTTACCGTATTCATGCTTTACTTTTCCTTATCGAACGAGAAATGTAAAACAAAGTATAGCATAAATGACGCTAACGTATCAATTTCGCCGCAGGATATTTGTGGCCCGATTTTACAAATCGCGTGGACAATTTACAAAATTATCCTACAAGCAACGACGAAAAATGGACATGAAGCCCTAATAACTATGAGCGCTTCTGGGAAAATGAAATGATCGCGTTTTGCAATTCGGATAGACGCACTGGTTTGCTCAAATAATCATCCATGCCGCTGTCCAGGTATTTTTCCCGGTCGCCCACCAGGGCATTAGCGGTCATGGCAATGATATACGGCCGTTTCTCCGGCGCAAACCGTTCATGAATATGCTGCGTGGCTGTAACCCCATCCATTTCTGGCATCTGCACATCCATAAAAACAATATCAAAAGTCTTTGTTTCCAATGCGTGCAACGCCTCTAAGCCATTCCCCGCCACTTCGGCGCTGTAACCCAGCTTCTCTAACATGCGCAGGGCAACTTTTTGATTGATGAGATTGTCTTCAGCCAGGAGCAAACGGAGCTTTTGATTTTTATGGCCGTTCGACAAGACGGCCGTGCCCTTACGGCGCGGTTTGGTAACAACTGGCTCATTTGCAAATATCTTGAAAAACACATTAAAAAGGCGCGAAGGCTTAATCGGCTTCGCCAAAAGAAAGACTTTAGACAATTCTGCCTGATACGTTCTACCAAACGAAGCCAGAAGAATAACCGGCATTTGCGGCCGATTTGCCGCCGCTCGAATCTCGGCAACAGCTTTTGAGCAATTTCCGTCAACCTGATTTCTATTCAATAAAAGCGCATCAAAATCGGCATCCCTTTTCAATACAGATTTTGCGCCATCAAAGGAGCGTGATTCCAAAGATTGCATCTTCCAGGAAGCCAAATACCGCGACAAAATCAATCGGTTTGAATCCTGGCTGTCAACGATCAAAACACGCTTGCCCGCTAAAATCGACATATCGGGTTCTATAACAGGCGGCGCTTGTTTGTCGGCTGTCTTGGTCTCAACTGTAAAGTAAAATGTCGAACCTTTCCCAATCTGGCTCTCTACCCACATGGTTCCACCCATCAATTCAGACAACCGCTTGCTGATGGCCAGGCCCAAACCTGTGCCGCCAAATTTGCGGGTGGTAGATTCATCCACTTGATTAAATGATTGGAACAATTTGCTTATCCGCTGCTGGGGAATACCAATGCCTGTATCGCGGACGGAGCCTTTGATTTGGTAACGGCCGTCTCCCTCGCCGTCTCGTTCCACCAACACAAAAACCTCGCCATCCTCAGTAAATTTCACCGCATTGCCTAACAAATTCACCAGAATTTGCCGAAAACGAGTCGCATCGCCCACAATCTGCGTCGGGATAGATTCATCAATCCAATAACCCAATTCCAATCCCTTTTCCGCCGCCTTAGGGGCCAACACATCCAATGCCGCCTCAATCGTCAAGCGCACATCAAACGGCCGCTCTTCCAACTTCAATTTGCCCGCTTCAATCTTGGAAAAGTCCAAAATCTCATTGATGATTTCCAGCAAGGCATCACTGCTGCTGCGGATTACTTGCACAAACTCTTCCTGCTCCGCCGTTAACTTTGTTTTTTGCAGTAGGCTGGTCATCCCCACCACCCCGTTCAATGGCGTGCGGATTTCGTGGCTCATATTGGCCAAAAAGGCCGATTTGGCTCTGGTGGCGGCTTCAGCGGCGAATTTGGCCTCACGCAAAGTCGCTTCAGTTTGAATGCGTTCACGGATGTCTTGATGAGATAACAAAATACCTTGCCGTTGGCCGTCAACCACGATGGGAACGGCCGTTAAATCTACATCAATTAATTCGCCATCGTGCGACGGCCGTTTCGTCTGCCAACGAACCGTCTCCCCCTTCATCAATTTCTGATAATTCACTTGGAAATCATTCTGAACAATTGGATGATCAAAAATCTGACGGATATTCCGGCCAATAAGCTCCGTCCGTGAATAATTAAAAAGCTGCTCAAATGCCAGATTACATTCCTCAATGCGTAAATCCATATCCAGCATCACAATACCAAACGGCGTATTCTCCAAAAGCATCTTAATATAATGCGTCTGACGCGTTGCCGCCGCCTCCGCCCGCATTCGTTCCACAACTTCCTGCTCCAATTCAACATTTTTCAAACGGAATATCTCGGACTCCTTTTGCGCCTCTTTGGTTTGATAAATAACCTCCAACCCCTTCACTTTGTCGGCAATTTGCCGCTCAAACAGCTTTTCGCGCGTCAACAGGCGTTTCTCAGAAGCTGCAAACGCCTGTTCAAAATCGCCTAACTGCTTATACGCTTCCACGATATATTGCAGCGTATCATACGTGTAATTGTGCGCTTCACCCGACTCAGTTAGCGCCAACGCTTCCTGTAAAAATACCAGCGCCTCGGCCGGGCGGTTCTGCTTAATCCTGAGCTGTCCCAGGTTCAACAAAGGGCGATGACGACGCTTGCTAATTTTTGGCCCCGATAACACAGCCATATTCATTTGCAAGTGCGCTTCAGCTTCCTCAAACTCTCCTAATCGAATATAGGCCTCAGCCATCCGGTCGCGCGCCGAAACAGCCATGTACTGCTTATCATTTTGTAAGGCTGCATCCAGGCAGCGACGGCCGTAATCAAGTGATTTTAGATAGTCGCCCATGTGGTAATAACATAGCGAGCAATTATTCAGCGTCACACAGACTTTATCCGAGCCAAATTGAATATCTATTTCCAGACATTTTAAAAAATGCTTCAACGCCTGATCATACTTTTCCGCCATCGCATAAGAAACGCCGATGCTGTTCAGAACAAGCAGTTCAATTTCCAAATCGCCTACTTGCCGAGCCAGTTCCAATCCTTTCAAGCCATGTGCCAACGCTTCGCCATAATTGCCTAAAATCGCATAGGCAAATCCGATGGATGAAAGCGTTTTGGCCTGGCCGGATAGGTCTTGGATGGCCTCATAAAGCTGCAAAGCCTCCGCCGCCTGGGCCAAATTCAACTGCATATTCCCTTTTTTGGAATTGATGTAACCCAAAAGATACAAACTATCTGCCAGCCCTTTGCGGTATGGCTGATCGGCAAAAAGGCCGGAGGCAGCCAACTGGCTCGCTTCCGCGGCTAATTCGGCAGCCCGATCTAAATCAGACAGCGTCTGTTGATCGGCTAATTGGTTAAGCTGATCGATTTTCGATTGCAGGTCAGTTTTTAGGGCTGCACGTTTAGCAATGTTGTCAACTATTTTTTCCATTGATCCAGCTTCCCAAAGTAAAATTCAAGCAAGTCAACCACACCGATTTGAGCCTTGTTGTTATCTTTTAGTTTAGGCTCGCACCAGGAGGGGATCAATGGCTCTTTTGGCTTAATTAAGGGGTTCTGACAGGATTTATAGGCCCGCGTCCTGATAAAACGGCCGTCACATTTTCAACCGCCATCATCGCCATGCGACGGCGCGTTTCCGTCGTCGCGCTGCCGATGTGGGGAACCATGACCACGTTGGGCAGCCCGGCCAAATCGGGATGAGCGATTGGCTCCTCCTCAAACACATCCAGCCCCGCGCCGCCAATCAAGCCGCGCTGCAATGCCTGTACCAAATCGGCTTCCTTAACGATGGGGCCGCGCGCCGTGTTGATGAGGATGGCGTGCGGCTGCATTTGATGGAATTCAGCCAGCGTAAACAGGTGACGAGTCTGCGCTGACAGCGGCGTGTGGATGCTGACAAAATCGCTCTGGCGCAGCAGGTCGGGCAAGCTGACAAACTGCGCGCCCAATTCCCGCTCAATTTCTGGCTTGGGGTTGTTGGCCGTGTAGAGGATCTTCATGTTAAAACCGAGGGCGGCGCGGCGGGCAACGGCCGTGCCAATCCGCCCCATTCCCACAATCCCCAACGTCTTACCATACACATCCACACCCAGGTGGGGCTGGAACAGCTCCCAGCCTGCAAACTTCCCGGCGCGCATGTAAGCGTCCGCTTCCACAATGCGGCGGGCAGCGGCTAACAGGAGGGCAAAGGTCAGATCGGCCGTGCATTCCGTCAGCACGCCAGGCGTGTTCGTGACGATGATGCCGCGCTCAGTCGCTGCCGCCACATCAATGTTGTCATAGCCGACGGCCGTATTGGCAATAATTTTGAGCTTCGGCGCGGCATCCATTACCTGAGCGTCAATCTTGTCCGTCAGCAAGCAAACAATCGCCTCGGCCTCGGCCAACTGCGCCGCCATTCCTGACAAATTCAACGGACTGTCCGCTTCGTTGTGCCAATAATCCAGCCCCGCCTCATCCAACAAGGCAATCGCTTCGTCAAAAATCTTCCGCGTGATAAAAATCTGCGCCATTGCTCCCCCGCCTATGATTCAATGTCGCTCAATAATTCTTCGGCGATATTACTGGTGATGATGGCGCTCTCCTGGTCAAGGCTGGCAATCCAGCGCGCCAAATGGACGATAGCCTGCTGAATGCCGCGTGTTGGGCGCGAAAAGCCGACATCGTGCAAACTAACAATCAATTCTCCGGTAGGTCGTCGCTGCACTGCCAACCCTACCCGCTGCGACAAAGGTTCTTCTTTGATGTAGGTTTCCACCAATAATTTCTGATCGTAAAAAGATTGGTACGCTTCCAAAAATTTGATGTGCGTGTCGCCGGGCGCAGCGTGCATCTGCCTGAATTGACGGCCGATGTCGGCCAATGTCAAAGGGGATTTCATGATAATATGCGGCATGGGTGTCTCCTGGGGGATGGGGAATGGATTGGGGACGGCCGTTTCCGGCAATCGTTCCTTCCGCGCCCATTTGTAATAATGGCAAATACGCCCTTCGGCCAACGCCAGCGCTTCATACTTGGTCTGCAAACGCTCAGAATCATCGGTGACAAAGGTCGAAGCGCGACGATTGACGAAGTAGGGCGTCCGTTCCAGCCGTTCCGTAATCCATTGAGCATATTCGGCATGGTCGGTAGCAATGTCCAGCAGCCCGCCGGGAACCAGCCGCGTCGCCGCCAGATGCAGGAACGCATCGCTAATAAGGCGTCGGTGATAATGTTTCTCTTTGCGCCAGGGATCGGGAAAGTTGATGTGTATTTCGCTGACGCCGCCCGGCGCGCAGCACGCTTGCAAAATTAAGCGAGCGTCGCCTTGCACGACGCAGACATTTTTTAATGCGGCCTTTTCTATTTTTTGAACGCCGCGCCGCAAAGATGGCAGCGCAATTTCCACCCCCAACACGCTGGCGTCGGGTCGCGCTTTGGCCCAATCTACAAGGGAATGCCCCCCGCCAAAACCAATATCGAGGAGGAGAGGAGCGGAACGGCCGTACAATTCAGCCCAATCAGTCGGCCAGGGCAGTCGGGCAGCATGGTAAAAGATAGATGACATGCCGAAATTATAGCGCCAGTCCCGTTACCGCCGAATAAAATTCAGCGGCAGTCCCTCCCGGCGTCCTCTCCAGTGCGCTTATGAAGATTCAGAAAATAAACCGGCGCTAGATTGTCATTCCCGCGCAGGCGGGAATCCACATGTTTTCTGACTGGATTCCTGCCTTCGCAGGAATGACAGGCCGAATTGTTTATTTCCGATCAAATCCAATTCTAATTTGACAATCATCTAATCAATTCGTATAATTCATTTAGATATTTATCTAATCAATACAAGGTGCATAAAATGAGCGAATTTATCGAAATAATGAATCAGGACATCCCCGAACTGGAAAAGTTAACCCAAGGATTCAAACACGCCACCGATAGCATCATCACCTATGCCGAACACGAAATAGAGTTGGCGCGGGCGCTGCAAGACAAAGAAAAGCTGGTCAAAGAGCAAATCAAACTGAGCATGGCCAAACATGCCCAAACGATATATGAAGACTGTTTTTTGCTCGCCTACCGCCGGCGGCCATGGCCGGAGACCTAGTCAGGAGATCGTAAATGAACAACGCTAAACTAACCGAAAATTTGGAAACCAGAGCGCAGCTTTTCAAAGCGCTGGGCCACCCAACTCGCCTGCTCATCTTGAATTTGGTCAAAATGAAACCGCGACATGGCGAGGAATTGGCCACCATTTTGAATCTGAAACCGGCCACCATCTCGCATCATCTGGCAAAATTAACCGAAGTGGGGCTGCTCAAGACCAAAAAAGACCAGTATTATCAGATGGTCTCATTGGTCAATGGGGCGATGCAAAAAACGTTGGGTGAGATGGTGCAATTTCCCCAGCCTGATCTACCAGAGCAGGTAGAGACGGATGCCTACACGAACAAGGTACTCAAAACATTTCTGCGACACGGCCGTCTCATCCGCCTCCCCGCCCAACTCAAAAAGCAGCAAGTCATTCTAGAAAAATTAGTCGAAGAGTTTGAGCCGGGCCGTGATTACGATGAACGCGAAGTCAACCAGATCCTGCTGGAATTCCACGAAGACGTCGCCTCCCTGCGGCGCGGTTTCATCTCCTTCCGGTTGATGACTCGTGAGAAAGGGATTTATCGCAGAACAACCTCATCGTAGGGGCGGGACGGCGCGGCCAAGAGATGATCGAAACAAACCATCTTATCTCCGCGCCGTCTCGCCCTTTTCTACCCTATGGAAAGAGGGCGAGACGACCGGGAGAAAAGGCCGTAAGTTCCGCCCAAACACACCCCGGTCATCCCGCCCCTACAACACATTATCCCGCTTGCTCCGACTGCAATAACCGGAACAACGAACGCTTCGCCAGCAAACTGGCGCTAATTTTGCCCAAAACCGCCCCGCCATCCACCACCGGCAAAGCCGAAATGCCATACTGTTCCAATTTGCGAATCACATCCAAAAATCCATCGTCCGGGCTGGCCGCAATCACGTCGCGGGTCATCATCTCGGCCAATGGCGCATCGTTGGGCGCGTCCTGGGCTGTCGCCTGGGTGATGTCCCATTCGGTCAAGACGCCAGCCAACTCCCCGCCCTGCACGACGGCCAGAATCGAACTGCCCGCCTCCACCAAAAGGGCCGCCGCCTCCTGGACAGTGCGCGCCGCTTCGATCGTCGGAATCGGATCCATGATGTCGGCGACGGTGCGGTCGCTTTCGCGGGCGGCGATGCGGCGGATGCTGATTTGTTCGGCCGCTTCGCAAGGCAGTAAATCGGCGTCGGCGGCCAGTAAATCCACCAATTCGCGCATGTTGCGCCGTATGACTTCATCCCGATAGGCGACGGCCGCTTCCAACCGCGCCGCCGCCAAATC
>JANTGY010000054.1 GCA_024762695.1 Anaerolineae bacterium | reverse complement strand
TTGATCTCATCATTCGCGGGCACAGCCGCCTGCGGCCCGGACTGCCCGGTTACAGCGACAACATCCGCATCATCAGCATTTTGGGCCGCTTTTTGGAACATGACCGCATCTTTTACTTCCACAACAATGGTGAACCGCGCACCTACATCGGCAGCGCCGACTGGCGCAACCGCAACCTCAAGGAGCGGGTGGAGCTGGTTACGCCCATCGAGGAGCCGGATTTGCAAGCGCAGCTCATCCGAATTTTGGAGGAGGCGCTGGCGGATAATCGGTTGGCGTGGGAGTTGGGGAGCGACGGCCGTTACACCCTCCGCCACCCCGCCCCCGACGAAAAAACGCGCGATTTCCATAAAACGCTGATGAAGCAAGCTAAAAAACGAGCGAAGAAGGCGCGCAAGCGATAAATGAAAAACATCCTCGTCCTGGGCGGCGTTTCCTACAACATGATGATTTACCTGGAGCAGTTCCCCCCGCCCCAACCGCAAACCGTTTTTAGCCAGGGATTCCATGAAACGATTGGCTCCACAGGTGCGGGGAAGGCGTTGAATCTGGCGCGGCTGGGGTTTGATGTGACGCTGCATGGGATGATTGGGGAGGATGAATACGGCCGTAAAATCCGCAGCCACTTCGCCGCCACCAACATCAACTTTCTCACCGACATTGACCCCGCCGGAACCAAACGCCACGTGAATTTGATGGATGCAAACGGCCGTCGCATCTCCATCTTCATCAGCTACGGAACACACGAGCCGGATGTGGATTGGGTGCGGCTGGAACCGCACATCGCCCAGGCCGATTTAGTCGCTCTCAACATCGTCAACTATTGTCGCCACGCCATCCCCCTCATCAAAAAACACGGCCAAGAAATCTGGTGCGACATCCATACCTACGACGGCCAGGAAGCGTATCATCAAGAGTTCATTGACGCCGCCGACGTGCTGTTCTTCAGTTCCGAGGCGATGCCTGATTACGGCGCTTTTATGCAGCGGCAAATCGCTGACGGCAAAAAACTGGTCGTCGCCACACACGGCAAAGACGGCTCAACCACCCTCACCGCCGCCAACCAATGGATCGAAACACCCATCCTCCCCGCCTACGACGCTGCCAAAGTAGATACCAATGGCGCAGGCGATGCCATCTTCGCTGGCGTCCTCGCTGGCTATGCGAATCGTCTTCCAGTCGAAAAATGTTTACAATGGGGTACAATTGCCGCCGGACTGTGCGTCACCGCTCCAGAATTGGCTCATCCCAACCTGAGCCAAGACCTGATTCGCGCCGCACACCGCCAATACTACGAATAGAACGCGGTAAACAGAGACTGGAGATTGGCGATTCGAGATAAACAATCTCCAATCCCCATTCTCAAATTTCCCGCGTCCTTCCAAAGGATTATTCAATGACCCCATTCTCCCTCCCCGCCTGGCTGCAAACGGTTCATCATGACGGTTCGGCGCAATATGTTTCTGATCTGTACCCGCAATTAGGCAATACCGTACGCATCCGGCTGCGGGTAGGATTAGATACGCCGTTAAAACGGCCGTATCTCCGCATCTTCCCCGACGGCGAGCAAGCCTTCATCGCCCTCGAACACAGCCACAGCGACGCCGTCTCCCATTGGTGGCAAGCCGATTTGCCCATCAACCAACCCCTCGTCCATTATCGCTTCATCCTGGAAGCCCAGGATGGGGTCTGGTTTTATACGGCGGCTGGCCCAACCGCCCAATTACCGCTCGACAACACCGACTTTCGTATTTTGGCCGATTATGAAGCCCCCGTATGGTTGCAAACGGCCGTCTTCTACCAAATCTTCCCCGACCGCTTCCACAACGGCAACCCGGCCGACGATCCCCGCGACGGCGAATTCGAGTTCCAGGGCCACCATACCCAAACGCTCGCCTGGGAACAAAAACCGCCCGACGGCCTCGCCTCCGTCATCGCCTTTTACGGCGGCGATTTACCTGGCGTCACCCAAAAACTCGACTACCTGCAAGAACTCGGCGTCAACGCCCTCTACCTCAACCCCATCTTCACCGCCTACTCCAACCACAAATACGACGTCATTGATTACGAACACGTTGACCCGCACTTGGGCGGCAACAAAGCCCTCATCACACTGCGCCAAGAACTGAACAAACGAGGAATGCGCTACCTGCTCGACATCGTCCCCAACCATTGCGGCTACTGGCATCCCTGGTTCCAAACCGCCCAAACCGACGCCGCTGCCCCTGAAGCCGACTTCTTCACCTTCATCAACCATCCCAATGAATACCATTCCTGGCTCGGCGTCTGGTCGCTGCCCAAACTCGACTACACCAGTCAGGAACTGCGCCGCCGCATCTACCAAAACAACGACGCCGTCTTCCGCCGCTGGCTGCAAGCCCCCTTCGCCGCCGACGGCTGGCGCGTAGACGTCGCCAATATGCTGGGGCGGCAAGGCGCCACCCAAATCAGCGATGAAATCGCCCAGGGCATCCGCCGCGCCGTCAAAGAAACCCGTCCCGACGCCTACCTCATGGGCGAAAACTTCTTCGATGCCTCCGACCAACTGCGCGGCGACCAATGGGATGGCGTGATGAATTACAGCGGGCTGACCCTCCCCCTCTGGCATTGGCTGCGCGGCTACGATCAAGGCGCGCACGGCATCCATTGGCACATCCAGGGCGCGCAGCCCTGGCCTACCGCCGCCCTCGCCGCCACCTGGCAGCAGCATTTGGCTGCCATCCCCTGGGCGATTGCTTTACAGCAGTACAACCTGCTCGACAGCCATGACGTGCCCCGCATCCGCAGTACCGTCAAAGGTAACGACGCCCTGCATCGATTGGCCGCCATCATTCAGTTCACCTTTCCCGGTATCCCCGGCCTCTACTACGGCGACGAAATCGGAATGATGGATGAAGATGGCTTCCAGTCACGGGGCTGTATGGTGTGGGATGAGGCACGCTGGAACCACGATTTGCTGGCTTTTTATAAACGATTGATTGCCTTACGGAAAGAATCGCCCATTTTGCAACATGGCGGCTTCCAAATCCTGGCTGTCGAAGCCGACACCATCGCTTACCAACGCGCCAACGATGACGGCCGTATCCTCGTCATCGCTCATCGCGGCAAACAGCCACGTCCGGCCGGGCTGCTTCCTGTCGCCCACAGCGGCGTCGCTGATGGGACGCGCTTTACAGAGGTCTTCACCGGACAAGAATTAGTTGTAACAGGCGGAGCGTTTCCCCTCCCCGATCATCCGCAAGGCGCAACATTGTGGCAGACGGTTTAATCTCATATAACGGCCGTCTCCCCCAATCAAACCAGCCGCACAACATCGCCTTCTGCAAAAATGGGGCCGGCCGCCATCTGCAAAGCTGGGCTGGCATACAACTCTGGCGGCACGCTAATATCGGCCAGATAGAGTTCGCCAACAAAACCTGACGCCGCATCTGAGAACAAACCTGCTTTGGGCAAAGCCAGCGTCATCGTGGCTGTTGCCCGAATGGCCGGCTCATACAATGCGCCGACGGCCGTATCCAATCCCGATGGCGCATCTAATGCCAAAATAGGCGCGGCCTGGCTGTTGGCCCATTCAATGAGCGTCTTTGCCCCACCGCGTGGATTGCCCCGTAAGCTGTAACCAATAACGCCGTCAATGACGAGAACGGCCGTGTCCGCATCAGCCACATCATCAGCCAATCCAACAGGAACGCCCATACGCCGTAAAATGTCTAATTGACGCCCCGGCACAGGCGCAAAATCCGCATCTGGTTTGGCAATGAAAACGCGCGCGTCGGCCCCATAATTGTGCAAACGACGGGCGGCGACCAAAGCGCCGCCGCCGTTGCCGCCCGTTCCGGCCAACACCACAACCCGTTGGCCGCGCGGGTCGCCATCCAAAAAGCGCGCCCGCGCCAAATACGCCAGATTGCGTCCCGCATTTTCCATCATCTGAATGAGACCGATGTTGTAATCTTCCATCATCGCCCGATCGACTTCAATCATTTGTTTGGTGTCTACAACCGGAACAGTTTCTTTCGCTAAGGTGGGAATTTTCATATAAGTTTGATGCGTTTGTGTACCCTACATCTTACCCGGAACTTCAGAGCATTTCCTAATAACGGATTGGAAACTGCACGGTTTTTCAGTAGTCGGCTTGTCATGCCTGCGAAGGCAGACATCCATATTTTGTTTCAGGAGAAGATGGATTCCCGCCTGCGCGGGAATGACGGCAAAATGGGACTACTGGAAAACCGTGTTGGAAACTGCCTGCTCATTTGCTCAACGACGCTTATAATTCTTTTAATGACAATTCTCGATTCGTCAGCATTCACCCATCTGCGCGTGCATTCGCGCGGTTCCCTGCTCCACAGCGTCGCCGCCGTAGACGACCTGGCCCGCCGCGCCGCCGCCGACGGGATGAAAGCATTAACCCTGACCGATTCACATGCCCTATATAACGCCGTTCGCTTCAACCAGGCCTGCCAATCGGCCGGTTTACAGCCCATTATTGGCATGACTGTCGGGCTGGCCGCTTCGGCTGGCTCGGCCAGCGCCATCCCCGGCCAACTCGTCCTGCTGGCAACCGATTCGACTGGCTACCAATCCCTCTGCCGCCTTTCGGCTGCGCTGCAAGCCCATCCCGACCGAGAAACCCGCCTGCAAACCGGGCTAAGTTGGGACGATCTCAAAGCCAACCATGACGGCCTCATTTGCATCGAAGCCGGGCTGTCCGGCTGGCTGGCCCGCCATCTACAAGCCGGGCAAAAGCAAACGGCCGCGCGTTTTGCCGGACGATTAGCCGCTATCTTCACCGACCGCTGTTATGTGGGATTGGAACTGCATCGCCCCGAAGACACAGCCGTTGCCCGCCGCCTCATCCAACTGGGCGCGCGCTTTGGGATGCCGCCCGTCGTCGCCCAGCCAATACGTTATTTGCAGCCGGAAGACGCCGATTTGCTGCCTTTGTTGACGGCGATTGCGCGTAACGGCCGTCTCTCTGACATCGAAGACAACTTTCCCCCCGCCCACTGGCTCAGCCCAGCCGAAATCGAAGTTAAATTTGCTAATTTCCCCGAAGCCATCGCCAACGTCGCCGCCATCATCGACCAATGCGAACCGGCCCTACCCGACGGCCGTACCATCTGGCCCGCCCTCGATTTACCCCCCGACCAAACCGTTGGGGATGCGTTGACGACCCAAGCACAAAAGGGATTAACCAGGCGTCGTGCGTCTTTCGTCGTCCGTCATCCAGAACCGATGACGGAAAACGCATCACGCACGACGGAAGACGCATCACGCATCACGGATTACGAATCACGCCTAGACAAAGAACTCACCGCCATCAACGCCCACGGCTTCGCCCCGCTTTTCCTGCTGGCCGCCGACATTGTGCGCTTCGCCCGGCAAGAAGACATTCCTGTCAGCACGCGCGGCAGCGTGGCCAACTCGCTGGTCGCTTACCTGTTGGGCATCACCACCGTTGACCCGGTGGAGCAGGGGCTGTTATTTGAGCGCTTTCTCAATCCGGCGCGGGCCAATTTACCCGACATTGACCTCGATTTTTGCAGCCGCCGCCGCGACGAGGTCTTGGCCTACGTCCGCCGCCGCTACGGTGAAGAGCGCGTGGCGATGGTGGGCACGATGAACACCTTGCAGGCCAAATCGGCCATCCGCGAGACGGCCAAAGCGTATGATTTGCCCGAACCCCGCATCAAAAAATTAACCGCGCTGGCTCCCCGCCGCTGGCATCCCGACCCGCGCCGCCGCCAACTGCCCGAAATAGACGACATCATCAACCAACTTGAGGATGAGACTGAACGCCAAATCATGCGTCAGGCGTTCCGATTGGTCGGCCAGCCCGATCATTTGAGCCTGCATCCCGGCGGCGTCGTCATCACGCCCGGCCCCTTGACTGATTTTGTGCCGGTGCAGTGGGCGGCGAAGGGCTTTTTGTCAACGCAGTACGACTTCCGCGATGTGGAAGCGATTGGGCTGCCCAAGCTAGATTTATTGGGGATTCGGGCGTTGACGGTGTTGGCAGACACGGCCGTTTCCATTCGCGCCCGCCACAATCCCCATTTCCATCTGGCCGACATCCCCCTCGATGACCCAGCTACCGGCGATTTGCTGGCGCGCGGCGATACGGTTGGCGTTTTCCAATGTGAATCCAGCGGCGCCCAGCGCACCTTGCGCCAGCTCAGAGCGCGCAGCGTCCGCGATTTAGCCGTCGCCAACGCCTTTTTCAAGCCGGGGCCAGCCACGGGCGGCATGGCCCAATCCTTTGTGCGCCGCTACCGGGGCGAGGAAAAAGTCAGCTATTTGCACCCGGCGCTGGAACCGATTTTGGCGCCGACGCAGGGCGTTTTGCTGTTTCAGGAACAGGCGCTGCGGGTGGCGGTGGAAATTGCCGGGATGAACTGGGCGCAGGCTGACCATTTGCGGCGGGGCATGAGCAAATTCCAGGCCAAAGAGATGGCGGCGATGCGGTTGGCCTTTGTGACCGGCTGCCAGCGGAAAGACGGCCCCCAATTATCCGCCCAACAAGCGGAAACCTTGTGGGAGCAGATTTTGGCTTTTGCCGGTTATGGCTTCAATCAAGGCCACGCCACAGCCTATGCCGATGTCAGCTACCGATCCGCCTACCTCAAAACCCATTACCCCGCCGAATTTTTGCGGGCGCGGTTGATGGATCGGGGCGGTTTTCACCATCCGGCCATTTACATTGCCGAAGCGCGGCGGCTGGGATTTGCCGTCCGGCCGCCGCATGTGAATTTTAGCGACCGCAAAATATCGCTGATTCAACAGGCAACAGGCAACAAGCAACAGAAAACAGAAAACGGAAAACGGAAGACGGCAAACGACCAACCGCCAACGCTCTTCTTAGGGTTAGGCCAGGTGCGGCATTTACGGCGGAAATCGGTGAGAAGAATTGTGGCCGAACGGCCGTTTACCAACCTGCGCGATCTTTTAGCCCGCGTCCCGCTGCAAACAAAGGAAATCGCCCACCTGATTCAGTGCGGGGCGTTGGATGGGCTGGGCGAAAATCGGGCGGCATTGTTGGCTGAGGCCGAGAGTATTAGCCGGGCGGGCAGCGCGCGGCAAATGGCGTTTGATTTTGGTGAGGAGACGGCCGTCCCCCCCGAAACGGCCGTCCAACGCTTTGAGTGGGAAATGCACATTCTGGGCCTGCCTGTTTCTGTCGATCCTTTAGAACTGATGCCGCAAAATGATGGCGTGCCTATACGCGAATTACAGGAAACGAACGGTCAACGAGTAACGGTTTCCGGGTATCGGTTACCGGGCTGGACGGGCGGCAAAGGCTGGTTTTTGAGCGACGGCGACAGCTTCATCATCGCCCAAAGCAAAGAGCGGCCGGGGTTATGGGAAGGGGTTGTTGTGAACGGCCGTTATCGAACTGACGAATGGGGCGGTGGCTGGTTCATCATTGAATAAAGACTGTCGTAGGTCAAGTTTGCAAACTTGACCCACATTTACAGTGGAGAAACCGTATGAACGAAACGTCTCAACCTTCATCAAATATAAAAATCGTTGGCTGGCTGACTGTTGTGGTCGCTTTTGGCTGGATTGTGGCCCTGTCGTTAGCCCAGCCCATCGCCTGGATGGCGCAGGAAGAGCAGACGTTGACCGGTTCGACAGCCTCAGTTTGGCCGGCGGTCATCGTCAATGTGGCACAGACCGCGTTGCTTCTCCCGCTGGGATTGGCGGCCTGGTTGTGGCGTTCGCATTCATTGCGATTTCGCGGTTGGTTGGAAACGGCCGTTCTCGCCGCCCTCTTTCCCCTCTTTTTCCTGCCCCTCCGCTTCTTCTCCGCCGCCACCCATCCCGACCGGGCCACAACCACGACCATTTTTCAACTCGTTGGGCTGATTGCTTACTATTTATTCTTGCTGGCTTATCGCAAAATCCGCCGGATTCCGTCAATTCCGGGGCGCGGCGGCTGGCTGCCCGCTTTGCTCATCGCGCCGCTGTTGATGGCGGGCTGGTTTTACGCCGGGGCGTTTGGCAGTGTGTGGAATGTCGTTATCAATTTGATGGTGGGCCTGTTGTACGGCCGTGTCGTCGGCTGCCTTCTTGGTCATTTTTTGCTGGAACCGCTCTATCAAGACACAGCCGGGCCGGGATGGGACATCGCCCTGGGCAGTTTGGGCGTTGGCGCGGTATTGGCCGTCACCGCCGAATCCTTTGGCTTTGCCGGGCAGATTTTGTTGTTTCTTTTGCTCATGCCCAGCATCGCCTGGCCGTTGATGGGCGCATTGCGCTTGGGCGGCGCGCCGGACGGCGAACCGTTTGGCCGTCCCTGGGGCGCGGCATCCTGGTTCATCGGTCTGATCATGGCCGCCATGCTCATCCTGGCCGATGTGGACGAACTGACCATCCTCTTACTCACCGACACCTCCGAGATTGTCCTTCAACTCTTGTTGGCAACGGCCGTTACCATCCTAATTGGCCGCGTTTTGGGATTTGCGCTCTGGTTGGCCCGTAACCACACACCTCGACTGACGTTTGGGTTGCCCTTCAAAATCGTCACAAGCATTGTTTGGTTGGGCTTGCTGGCTCTGCTCATCTTCAAACCCAATGCCGGATTCCACCGCGACCATCTTTTTGTCATTCTGGAGGATCAGGCCGACGTTTCCGCCGCCGCCGACATTGCCGATATTGACCAACGCCGCCAATTCGTCTACGAGACGCTGACCGCCCACGCCGACCAATCGCAAGAGCCGCTGCGCCAGGCATTGGATCGGTTCCGCATTCCTTACCAGCCTTATTATCTGGTCAACGCCGTCGAAGTGGCAGGCGGGCCGCTCATCGCTTTCTGGCTGGGCCGAATGGATGGGGTAGATCGCGTGCTGCATAATCCGGAGTTACGGCCGTTAAACCCCCGCAACGCCAACAATGCCAGCCTGATCCCGCCTGCCGCCCCGCCCAACGCCCCCGATTGGAACCTGACGATGATCGGCGCCGACCGGGTGTGGCAAGAGTTTGGCGTCCTCGGCGCCGGCGTCACACTTGGCGAATCCGATTCCGGCGTGCAGTGGGATCATCCCGAACTGCAAGACAGCTATCGCGGCCGCGACGGCGACCACAACTACGATTGGCTAGACGTGTGGAATGATGAACCGGCCCCCTACGATTTGGGCGGACACGGCACGCATACGACGGCCACCGTCGTCGGCAACAGTGTCGGCGTGGCCCCGGAAGCGGAATGGTTCGCCTGCGCCAATCTGGTGCGTAATTTGGGCAGCCCTGGCAAATATCTGGCCTGCATGGAGTTCATGCTAGCCCCTTACCCGGTCAACGGCGACGCCTTTACCGATGGCGACCCGACCCTGGCCGCCGATGTGCTTAACAACTCTTGGGGCTGTCCCACGTTGGAAGGCTGCGATGCGACGGCTTTGCAAACGGCCGTCACCACTTTGCGTCAGGCCGGTATATTCGTCGTCGCCTCGGCGGGCAATGAGGGCGACGGCGGCTGTTCCACCGTCAATGATCCCATCGCCCTGTACGACGACGCTTTTTCGGTGGGCGCGCATGATGCGGGCGGCGCGGTCGCCGGTTTTAGCAGCCGCGGCCCGGTCGAAGTCGATGGCAGCGGTCGGGTTAAGCCGGATATTTTGGCCCCTGGCGTACAGGTTTTATCGGCCGTTCCCGGCAATGGGTACGCCCGCTATGATGGCACTTCGATGGCCGGACCGCATGTCGCCGGGGTCGTCGCTCTCATCTGGTCGGCCAACCCCAACCTGATTGGCGATATTGATGAAACGGAGCGGATTTTGGTGGAAACGGCCGTACCCTATGACTATGCCGTTCATGGTTCCCCCCTATGCGGCGATGCCAACATATCGCCCAATAACGCCGTCGGCTACGGCCTTGTCAACGCCTACGAAGCGGTAAAAATGGCGTTAACCGAAAAGTAAAAGAAGCCTAAAATGTAAAACCTGAAACTAGTCGAGCCTTCGCCTGATTTTGAAGTAGAATTCTATGAAATGGCAGCCGATTGGTAAAAGGCAGGAGAAAACAAGTTTAAAGAATCCTGGCTCTTTGGGAATTCGTGGGGTAATCGTGGCGTGATGCGTAATCCATGATGCGTGATGCGTGATACGTAACCAGAGGCGCTTCACGTATTACGGATTACGGTAAATCCCAGGAGATCCGAAAGACCCATAATCCTTTATTCTCGCCAAGACTCGCAGGCTTGGATTGCAGGAAGTCATTGTGACGTGCGATAGTGACAATCAAATGACTTTCCCGTTTTAACCTAGACCCAAAAACAGTAAGGAAACCCATGTTTTATGTCCGAACTTGAAACCCTGCGGCGCAGCATCGCCGCTCTGGAAAACCAACGCGCCATCTTGGGCAGCGACACTGTAGACGCGCTCATCGCCGCCGCTCAGGAGAAAATTGCCGCTTTATCGCAAGCTGACTCGGCTCTCGAACGACGCCAGTTAGCCACCATCCTTTTTGCCGACGTGTCCGGCTTCACTGCTTTGTCAGAAAAGTTGGATGTTGAAGATGTGCAAGATGTGATGCGACGGTTATGGCAGCGATTGGATCAAGTCATTTTGGGGCATAACGGCCGTATCGATAAACACATTGGCGACGCCGTCATGGCTGTTTGGGGCGGCGCCGAAGCCCGCGAAAATGACGCCGCTCAAGCCGTGCGCGCCGCCTTGTTCCTGCAAACCGAACTGACTGCTTTTCGTCAGGCATATACCAATGTTGCCCTGGCCATGCGTGTTGGCCTCAATACAGGTCTTGTCTCTATTTCTAAACTCGCCTCGACCAGCGAAGAAAACATCATTGGCGACACGGTAAATCTCGCTTCGCGGTTAGAACATTTAGCTCCGGTCAACGGGGTCCTTATAAGCCAAACTACTTACGATCAAGTGCGTGGTTTATTCGATGTGACATCTCAGAAGCCAGTACAAGTCAAAGGCAAGCAAGACCGCGTTCAAACTTATCTGGTAAACAATGAAAAGCAGCGCGCCTTTCATATGCAAACGCGGGGCATTGCCGGCATCCAAACTCGTTTGGTTGGACGCGATAATGAATTGAAAGCGCTGCAAACTACATTTCAGCAAACGTTAAGCGAACAAATCATGCGCTGGGTTACCATTTCTGGCGGGGTTGGCATAGGCAAAAGCCGCTTACTCAACGAATTTCTCAATTGGGTGGAGCTTCAACCGGAAGTTGTTTGGTTAATAAAGGGCCGGGCCTGGCTGGAAACAGAACACAGCCCATACTATTTACTGCGCGATATGCTCGCCTTTCGCTTTGAAATTGCCGATACGGATGCGCCGGATGCCGCTAAACAGAAACTGGAGGGCGGGTTAACGGCCGTTCTCGGCCAACAATTGGGCGAGGAAGCGGCCGCCTTTATTGGTCAGCTCATCGGCCTTGATTACGGTCAAAGCCGATGGATTATTCATATCCAGGATGACAGGCAACAAATACGCGGTAGGGCGCAGGTCCTGCTCCGCGCATTTCTGCATCGCGCATCCGCCCATTCCCCAGTTCTTGTTTTGTTGGAAGATTTACATTGGGCCGACGACGAATCAATGGCTTTTTTATCTGAAGTTTGGAACCAAGCGGAAATAGGGGCGCTTTGTGTAATTGGCATAGCCCGTCCTTCCCTTTGGTCTTCAGAAGGACATTGGGGCGATTCGCCTATTCACCAACGGATTGATCTGACCCCGTTAACGGCCGTTGCCGCCGGTCAACTCATACAAGAACTGTTACAAAAAATCCCCGCACCGCCCAATTGGTTAACCGATTTACTCATTTCCCGCAGCGAAGGCAATCCGTATTTCCTTGAAGAACTTGTGCATTGGCTCATCGAGAACGAAGTCATTTTGCCTTCCGCCGACCAATGGTCAGTGAATGACGCTTCTTTAGACACGTTAGTCGTTCCCGCTACCGTACAAGGCGTCTTACAGGCGCGTCTGGAACGATTGGATCAAACTGGTCGCAGCGCCTTGCAACGCGCCGCCGTTGTTGGGCGCGCTTTTTGGGATAATGCCGTCGCTTACATCGGACAAGAAACTGCGCCCAACAGCGATTGGGGCGGGCTGCAAAGCCGTGATTTGGTTTACCGTCAATCTGAATCCCAATTACCCGACGAAGAAGAATACCGCTTTGCCCACGCCTTGCTGCGCGATGTGGTGTATGAATTTACGCTCAAGAAAGACCGACGAGTATTTCACCGCCGCGCCGCTGAGTGGTTAACGCAAAAAGTCGCCCGGCGCACGGCCGAATGGGCGCCCATCATCGCCCGCCACTATGAAATTGCTGAGATGTGGCAAGATGCGGCTTTGTGGTACGGCCGTGCCGGACAACAAGCCCGCGCCGCCTTTGCGCCACAATCGGGAGTCGCCTACTATCAAAAAGCATTCCAATTGGTCAAAAAGCTTAAGTCTCCCATTCCAACGCTTGGCCAAAGCCAGTTAATCTGGTATCAGGATTTAGGCGAAATGCTGCGTTGGCAGGCCCGCCACGAAGAAGCCGAAAAAGTGTTCATCGCTATGAAGCGGTTGGCTGAACGACAAACCGATCCCGACGCGCAAATACAAGCCAACTTCCATCTACTTTATGCGATGGAACTACAAGGCGATACAGCCGCCATGCTCAAATACATCCAGGAAAATGAAAAACTTCTAGCTGGTCAATCCAACATCTCGCACCCTACCGAAAAAGCCAAACTGCTCTTTTGGCGTAGCTGGATCGCCTACCGCCAGGGTGATCTTGACCAGGCCATTGCTTTAGCCGAACAATTATTAACGACAAAGATCGCTGATTCAATTGAAAGCATTCGCGTTCAAATTATTCTAGGCGCAGTCGCCTTTACGCGCGGCGATTTTGACCGCGCCGATGAACATTATTTACAAGCCCTGCATCATGCTCAACAATATGGCAATCGCCACCGGGCTGTGATGGTCATGAATAATTTAGGCGGCAGCGCAAACGGCCGTGGCGATTTTGCCCAATCCCGCTACTGGTTTGAACAAGCCTTGAAGTTGTCGCGCCAAATTGGAATCCGAGAAGGCGAACTCATGATTCTGACAAACATTGGCGAAGCCCAGGTTGAACTGCAACAGTACCAAGAAGCGGAAGTTAATTTACTCCAGGTTCTAGCCATGCCCGAAGCTAAAAAATGGTTTGGCCTAGGCGTCGTTCATCTCAATCTAGCCCGCGCTTATCAAGGCCAAGCGCGTTACCAGGATGCGCTTACTGCCGCCCAAAAAGGGTTACAGCTAACCCAATCGCTGAAAATGATTGATTCAGTCGGCCTGGCTTGGCGCATTTTGGGAAGCGTCCTCGGTTCACTGGCCAAAGAAATAACGATTGATGGCCGCGTTTATGACCCACGCGCCTGCTTTGAAAAAAGCCAGGAAACATTTCGCCAACTCGGAGCCGAAGCCGAAGAGTCGCGTACATGGTTGGCCTGGGCTGATTTTGAACGCGCCGACGGCAATCTACAACAAGCCGAAGTTCTGCGCCAACAAGCCGTTAAACGGTTTGAGACTTTAGGGCTTGATTTGGAATTAGCCCGCTTGAATCGTGAAACATAATGCGTAAATGACCGCAGATGTCACGTCAAACCCTATAAATTTCTCTTTTGCCTTCAATGGCAATTGTTTCCAGAGGTAGAAACTTCAAAAATCTGGACGGCCACACACACATTTAAAAATCATGGTTTATGGATGACTTTTATCATGCGCAAACGTGAAGTCTGTCACTGTAAACCACCCCCCCCATCCTCTACAATAGCTCCAACCATTGACCGCGCCTTTATTTCTGGCGTCTGTTTTTAAGTATTCTGTTCTGCATCAAAACGGCCGAACATTTCAAGACGAAATCAATCGCACTCACGCTGCTTCCCCACTCCCACAAAGCAGCCCAAACCGCATAAGTTCAAGTTAACGTCTTACTTGTTGACCCAAAAGTAGAACAATCGTTAGGCGCATGGCCAACCTTTGCTGTGCGTATGTCCTAATTTAGAAGGAGTCATGAATGACGAAAAAAATGATAACCATAGATGGTAACGAAGCGGCAGCCCGAGTGGCGCATCGCATCAACGAAGTCATCGCCATCTACCCCATTACCCCATCCTCGCCTATGGGCGAATGGGCCGACCAATACTCGGCTGATGGGCAAAAGAACATTTGGGGTTCTTCGCCACTAGTCGTCGAGATGCAGGCAGAAGGGGGAGCGGCTGGCGCCGTTCATGGTTCCCTTCAGGCTGGCGCATTGACCACGACTTTTACCGCTTCTCAGGGTTTGCTGCTGATGATTCCCAATATGTACAAAATCGCCGGCGAGCTAACCTCAACTGTTTTCCACATCGCGGCGCGTTCCATTGCCGCGCAAGCGCTTTCCATTTTCGGCGACCATTCCGACGTGATGGCCGCACGCAGCACAGGCTGGGCCATGCTGTCCTCCAATTCGGTACAGGAAGTCGGCGATATGGCGCTCATTGCTTCAGCGGCCACGTTGGAAGCGCGCGTGCCTTTCCTCCATTTCTTCGATGGCTTCCGCACTTCCCACGAAGTCAGTAAGGTAGAACCGCTTTCTGACGATGTGCTGCGAGCAATGATGAACGATGAACTGGTGCAGGCGCACCGGGCGCGCGGATTAACGCCGGATAAACCGGTCATGCGCGGCACAGCGCAAAACCCGGATGTGTTCTTCCAGGCCCGTGAGAGCGTTAACAAGTATTACGAAGCGACACCGGCGATTGTGCAAAAAGCCATGGATCAATTTGGCGAGCTAACCGGCCGCCATTACAAACTATTTGAATATGTCGGCCCGGCCGACGCCGAGCGCGTAGTGATGTTAATTGGCTCCGGCGCAGAAACGGCGCAGGAGACGGTTGAATACCTGAACGCGCAGGGCGAGAAGGTGGGGTTGATCAAGGTGCGGTTGTACCGGCCGTTTAGCGCCAAAGATTTCATCAACGC
>JANTGY010000053.1 GCA_024762695.1 Anaerolineae bacterium | reverse complement strand
AGGAGATATTATTAGCTGCTCGTAGTTAGCCACGTAGTCTTCGGAGTGGCGTCATCCAACGGTACTCCGTCGCTGAACAGCGCGACTACGTACCTTATTACGAACATGTTATACAGGAGGATTGTGCTTAAAAAGACAAAAAGCCTTGCGGGAGCAAGGCCTTTTGCGGGAAGAGGAGAAAAAGGAGGACATTTTCTATAAATTGTTGGAGTGAATGGCGTTTGATATTCGCTTGATTGCTTATCACTCAATGATAAAGTTATTGTAATTGAGGCGGCGTGTGCTTGTAGGTAATTCTGTTACAATCTATGTGTAAAGTGGTTAACATTTGGAGATTGGACTGGTTTCTCCTCGTATAACATGCTTTTAGGTAGGCAGTCTACGGAGTACCGTTTGGTGGAACGCCGCTCCGGGGATTGTGTGGCTGACTATAAGCAGGTAATAACATCTCTGTGAAGAGGGCGAGGTTTTTGTGGCATATTCTTGCGAAAATTGCGGACAGACAATTCTGGAAACGGATACGGTTTGTTGGCATTGCGGCCAAACTTTAACGCGGCGACAGCATAAGCCAGTTGCCCCACCCAGTGATAAGAATGAAGAGATAACACGGCCGTTTTCCTTGCCCCGTTTGACTGTCTATGGCGGCATGACTTTGGTTATCGTCATCGCCTTATTCTTTGTGATGCAGTCGTTGGGAGGACAGCCCCAGGCGGCGCAAGGATTGGGGGCGTCGCTAAAACCAGGATGGACGGCCGTTACCGATTACAATCGTCTTTTTTCGTTGAACTTACCCGCCTCATGGGTATGGCTAGACCGGCTAAACCCAGAACAGGAAACTGAATTTATTGAACGCGCCCGTCAAAATGGACAATTTCAGGCGGCTTTAGCTCCGTATGATGCCTTGGCCGACGACCGGCAGTTTTTGTTTCTGGCAACTGAGCAGTGGGATGATGGGGACACGGCCGTTGCGCCTTTCGTTGTCGTCATCAGCAGCCGTCAACTTGGACAGCTAACGTCGGAGCAGGTGACGGCGGCTTTGGCTGAAGGCCCTGCTGGAATGACGCTGTTGCGATCTAATTTGGTAGAGGGAACAAACGGCCGTCGTCGCCTTCTCGTAACCCTAACCTTACCCCATGCGGCACAGGAATTACGCTGCCAGCATCTTTTTTTTCAGGCGCAGCCGGAAGGATATTTAGCTGCGGCTTGCGCTTCTGAAGACGACTACGGCGATTTCACCAACATTTTTCATGATATATTAGTCGGTTTCCAGCCATTATTGCCGTAAATGATGTTGCTGGTCATGGCCGCTTGCTACCCAGATAAGGATGATCGCAATTGAATAGAGCCGATTTACGCTGGCGGGCGCTGCTTGCAGTGGGCATTGGTACGGCATTGTCGCTGATTGGCGATTCGGCGCTGTACACCGTGCTGCCCACGCACACGCTTGAAGCGGGTGTGGCGTTGGCGGGCGTAGGCATTTTGCTTTCGGCTAATCGTTGGGTGCGGCTGGCGGCCAATGGCGCGGTGGGCTGGATTAGCGACAGGCTGCCGCGGCGGATTGTGTTTGTGCCGGCAATGTTTGTGGGCGCCGTTTCTACGGCGATTTATGCTTTATCGCCTGGATTTACGCTGTTCTTGGCGGGGCGGCTGCTGTGGGGGATTGCCTGGTCGGGCATTTGGGTGACGGGTAACGCCATCATCTTTGATATTTCGTCGGACGGCAACCGGGGGCGGTGGGTAGGTTATTATCACGTGTCCTTTTTTCTGGGGGCGGCGTCTGGTTCGTTTTTGGGCGGGCTGCTGACGGATTGGGTCGGCTACCAGGGCGCAATGGGCATTGCGGCAGGACTGACGACATTGGGCGCGTTAGTGGCCCTGCTGTTTTTGCCGGAAACGCGCCATTTGAAGGGAGAAGTGGAAACTGTGGCAGAAACGGCCACTTCGGCTGCGCTCAGTGCAAGCGTTTCCCCTCCTCCCTCCTCGTCATCATCTCCCCCAACAACCCAATTATCCGCCGCTATTGGGCTGTTGGGCGTCAACCGTCTGGTCATGGCCGGGATTTTGATGTCCACCTTTAGTCTCTATTTGCGCGATTTACTGGGCGAGTCAATTGCCGTGGGGCAATGGACGGTGGGTGTGGCGACGTTGACGGGGGCAGGGCTGGGCGCGACGGCGCTGCTCAATATGCTGTCCGCCCCCATGGTCGGCCGGTTGTCGGATCGGGTGGGCAACCGTTGGCGGGTGGTCTCTGGTAGTGTGACGACGGGCATCGCCGGGTTTGGACTGCTGGCGCTGGGCTTGCCCATGGCGATTTGGTTAGGCTTGCCGCTGACGAGTGTGGCCAGCGGCAGTAATCAGGGGCTGTCTACGGCATTGGTGGGGGATTTATCGGGGAAGGGGCGACACGGCCGTTTCCTGGGCATCTTGTTCACGGTGGGCGATCTGGGCAGCGCCATTGGGCCGCCATTGGCTTATGCGCTGCTGCCATTGTGGGGGATTCAAGGTGTTTATGCGTTGTGTGTGGCGTTGTTGGTTGTGATGTTGTTGGCGTCGCTGGGGATGGGGGGAAAACGGCGCGGGAGAAATCTGATCATATAGAGCCGGGGCCTGGGAGGCCCCTCTTCCCATTCGTAATTGCAGAGGGGCCTCCCAGACCCCGGCCTCATCAAAATGACTAGATAGCCGCTTTCATTTGTTCCCGGTACGATTCAAACGCCTCGTGTCCGGCATCTGTCAGGCGACAAATGGTGCGCGGCGTTTTGCCCTCAAACACCTTTTCAATCGTCACGTACTCTGCTTTCTCCAGCCGCATCAGATGCGAGGAGAGGTTGCCTTTGGTGAGTTCTGTGGCGTGCAGCAGGTACAAAAAATCAGCGCTTTCGACGGTGTGGAGAACGGCCGTTATCAACAAACGCGCCGGTTCATGAATCACCCGGTTCAGATCGATGAGTCCCCGCAGTTCTACATTCATCTTCTACCTCATCCAGGTCGAGTCATCAAAAAAAGATGATGGCGCGTCAGGAATCAATATCTTCCTTAATCAACCCGGCTCGATACGCTTTCAGCAGCGATTTCAAGTCTGTGATGCGCTTTATAATGTCCTGCCCTAAATCTGTATCCTCCACATAAATACGGCTGCGATTTTGCTCCAAAATCTCCGTTTTAGAATGGATGTCAATCCCTTCTTCAATTGCCTTTTGCGTAGAAACAAACGGTTCATGCGAAGCCAGCAGAAGGCCATAAGAATTGTAAATCAACGTGTAACCGGCGATACCCGTTTTGGCCTGATACGCTTTGGACATACCGCCATCAATCACCAGCAGCTTGCCTTTGGCCTTGATGGGACTTTCGCCGTGCTTAACCTCCACCGGCACATGTCCGTTGACGATATGCGATGTCGCCGGATCAAGACCAAATTCTGCCAGAATCTTGCGCGCTGTTCCTCGTTTATCGCGTAAGTGGTAATAGGGATTTTTGATTTCGGTGTGCGTTTCTTTTTCAGCCAGGAAGTAACGTTCAAAGGTTGCCATCTTGTCTTTGCCAAACAACGGTGAACGGCCGCCGCTCCATAAATACCAAATGGCATCCTGGCCGTACAATTTGCGTTCTGGGTCCTGGTCAAAATACCCCTGCCGTGCCAATCGCTCTACCCGATCCATATAAACTTTGCCCGCATATTCTTGTCCGCGCAGTTTCAAAGCCATAAATGATCCATCGTCATTCATGGCAATACAGCCGTGGAAAAGTAAATTGCCATTGTGGACTAGGTACAGGCTGCCTTTAGAAAACAAAAAGCGCACATGTTGTTGTAATTTATTGCTGTTGATAAAAGATGAGCGCAGCCGATTGATAACGTTTTGTTCATCTTCGTTTAAGGCATAAGGGTCGTCAGGGTCAATGGTGGGGAAATTCTTATCTAGCAGTTCATATGCCTGCCCATTGAGAAATATAACGCCCTTATCGTAATCGATCTTATCCAACAGCAGGCGATCTTCCATGTTGTAATGGGGCCGTCGTTGAATGATTTGGCCTTCTAGTTTGAATTGAATGATGGCGATGGCTTTTTGCATCCGGGCCATAAGCTGAATTTCATTATCGGTAAATTCTTCATCCTGATTGGTTTTGGGTTTGAAAAGGGCGCAGGGATCATCGCGGTACACGTCCAAAGCAAAAGAGGCCAAAGGCAGCAAGCTTATGGCGTACCCATTTTCCAGAATTTCCATATTGCTATAACGTAAACAAATGCGAATGACGTTAGCCATGCACGCTTCGTTCCCGGCAGCTGCGCCCATCCAGACAATGTCATGATTGCCCCATTGAATGTCAACGGCCGGATGTTCCATAAGTTCATCCATGATGATGTGGGCGCCGGGGCCGCGATCATAAATATCGCCGATAATGTGCAGCCGATTTATGGCTAGTCGCTGGATAACCTCGGCCAGCGCAACGATGAAGGCGCTGGACTGGCCGATGTCTACGATGGTGTTGATAATGCTTTCATAGTAAGCCAGCCGGTTGCTGATGTTTTCTTGCTGATGGAGGAGTTCTTCGAGGATTTCGGCGTAGTTGGGTGGCAAGGCGGCGCGAACCGTTGACAAGGCGTATTTGGAGGAAACGGAACGGCAAACTTTGATGAGACGAAAGAGAATCAGACGAAACCATTCTGTTTGATCTTCGACTTGTTCGAGGAGCAGGGGAAGCTTACGACGAGGATAGTAGATGAGGGTGGCCAGGTCGCGCCGTTCGCGCTCGGTAAGGCTGTTGGCGAACATTTCGTCTATTTTGCGTTTGATGGAGCCAGAGCTGTTTTTTAAGACATGGGAAAAGGCTTCATATTCGCCATGAATGTCGGAGATGAAATGTTCGGTGCCTTTGGGTAGGTGCAGTTTGGCGCTGAGATTGATGATTTCGGTGGAGGCGGCCTGGATGGTGGGGTACTGCTGCGCCAAAAGTTGTAGATATTTGAGTTGGGAGGGCGATATGTCCATGTTATTGTTCCTTTTGCAAGTGGGTTGAGTAGGATGATAGAAGAATAAACGATGTTGGATGGCTCGGCCACTTTTATATGCGACGATTTTTTGACAGGGAAACGGCCGTAAGCTAGAATCCCAAGCAATCGTTAGATTGCCCGCCCCCTTCGTCTAGCGGCCTAGGACGTGGCCCTCTCAAGGCCAAAACAGGGGTTCGAGTCCCCTAGGGGGCATAAAAAGACCTGATTTTCAGGTCTTTTTTTATTGTGATGTGGGCGGAAGCTGGCCCGGAGAGAAAATGATATTAGTTGACCAACCTTATATTTCCGATTTTTTGCGACAAACGATTCATGATAACAAACTCCCCGTTGTCAAGACTGACGCGGCCAAAGCGTTAGGGTTTGAGAATGCGGCTTACTTTTGGGATGAACGACAGGCGGCGCAAGCCGTGCCAACGGCGGGGAATATGCCAATTTACACAACGTCAGAAAACGCCATCGGCTGGATTGCCCGGCATCTGGCGTTTACAGATTTGCCGGCGCAGATTGATTTGTTTAAGGATAAGGCGAAGTTTCGG
This sequence comes from Anaerolineae bacterium, assembly GCA_024762695.1. Lineage (GTDB taxonomy): Bacteria > Chloroflexota > Anaerolineae > Promineifilales > Promineifilaceae > JACKCC01. The sequence goes on along the minus strand of JANTGY010000053.1, from coordinate 9,884 downwards.
GAGTTGATACGGCCGTTATACCCCACCTTCTTCTTCCGCCAAATCGCTTTAGACGACCTGGACACGCTCGACATCACCGATTTACCCCTGCCCTTTATCATCAAACCCACCGCCGGATTCTTCAGCATGGGCGTGCATAAAGTGACCGATGCCGCCGACTGGGCGCGCGTCAAAACGGCCGTCCACACGGAATTGGCGCAAACGCAAAACCTGTTTCCCCAGGAAGTGGTGAACACAACCTCATTCATCATTGAAGAATGTATTAAAGGGGATGAGTTTGCGATGGATGCCTATTTCGACGCTGACGGCGAGCCGGTCATTCTCAATATCTTGCACCATTTCTTTTCATCGGCAGATGATGTGAGCGACCGCGTTTACATCTCGTCAAAGGCCATTATCGAGACGCATCTGGCGCCGTTTACCGACTTTTTGCGGCAAATTGGGGCGTTAACCGGCGTCAAAAACTTCCCCGTTCATGTCGAAGTGCGTTTAGATGCCAATGGGCAGATTCAGCCGATTGAGGTCAATCCGATGCGTTTTGGCGGCTGGTGTACGACGGCCGATATGACCTATTTTGCCTACGACTTTAATCCGTATTTGTACTTTTTGCGGGGGCAGCGGCCGGATTGGACTGACATTCTCAAGGATAAGGCGGGCAAGCTGTACAGCATCATCATTCTGGATAACTCAACCGGGCTGGAGGCGGCGCAGATTGCCGCGTTTGATTACGAGCGGATGTTGGCGACGCTGGAAAAGCCGCTGGAACTGCGCCCGATTGATTACCATCAATTCCCGGTTTTTGGTTTTGTTTTTGCCGAAACGCGCGCCGAGAACTTTGCCGAACTGGATACCATCCTAAAATCAAACCTGAACGAGTTTGTGATACCAGTTTAGGCCAGCGCAAAAAACATGGGGCTGAAGTAGGGGATGAGCCAGATGACCCAGACGCCGACGCTGAATTTGTGGAAGGTGTGGATGAGATGTACGTCTTTTTTGATGAGAACGGCCGTTGCCCACACCGCATGAATCAGCATCAACACAATCGCAATCAGCCCGCTCACGCCATGAATATCAAACGTAAGGCCGCCCGCCATTTCCAACATCAGGCCCGTGCCCCACGTGTCGCAAATGATGCCCAGCCAGAAAAAGGCCAGATGCCAGGGCTTGAGTTGGCCGGAAAAGCGTTCGCTCCACACGCCAATCGAATAAAAAACCAGGGCTAAATTGATTATGATAAAAGGAAGATCGAAAGTCATCGCGGCTCTCCTGATAGGTGTTGATGGTAATTGTTGTTTTCAAGAGCGCCTGATTGAGACCGACCGGGGCATTCTTCAAAAAGCAGGCGCCACAATGCCCCGTTCATCAAAATCATAGCTGATTTCGACAAACGGGGCATCCATTCGCTTCGTTATTGGCTGTTATTGACCGTAACTGGCATACACTTCTGTGTTGCCGGATGTATCGAATGTAAGTACGTCATAGGGCTGGTCGGGGGTTCCTTCGACGACCATGCCCGGCGAACCGGCGGGCATACCGGGGACGGCGAGGCCGGCCACATCGGGCCGTTCGCTTAACAAGCGGTCAATTTCGGTAATGGGGACATGCCCTTCGATGATATAGCCATCTACAATGGCTGTGTGACAGGATTGGAGCGTGAGGGGGACTTGATGTTGGGTTTTTACGGCCGTCATGTCTTGCACATCTTCAACCTGAACCGTAAACCCATTCTCCTCCATGTACGCTATCCAATCGCCACAGCAGCCTCAAGTGGGCGCGCGATAGACCGTGACCGTGGCTCCCCGCTGTTGGCTGGCTGTCGGTTGTTCTGCCGTCGCTGTGCAAGCGGCGAACAAGGCGATGAGCAGCAGCCCAAAACCTAGTGTGCGTTTCATTTTAACGTCTCCTTTCTAAAATTCCCTTACAGCGGGTTGCGTTCAGTATAAAGCCAAAAGTAGATGGATGGGTTGCGGCAGCGCAACTTGCTAAATGATTCTCATCATTTTTCAGATGAGACAAAAGGAAGGGTACGGCTCTTGCTTTTCCAAACCGCCTAACTCATCTACAATTCGTACCCTTCGCATTTAAGCTAAGGGAACGAAAGGGACGATTTAGACGAACGCATGACATCGCTTAACGAAACAAGCCAGCCCCTCACGCAAAACGGCCGTTACCGGCGCATCCTCCTCTTCTTTGGCGGCGTCATCCTCCACTTCATTTGGTGGGATGTGTTGATGGGGCGCGTACCGCTCGTGCGGAAATGGGTGCGCCAATCGCGCCCGGAACGTTTCCGCCGCTGGGCGCAGCGTTTTCGCATTCTGGCCGTCGATATGGGCGGCGTGATGATTAAGCTGGGCCAGTTTTTTAGCTCCCGCGTAGATGTGCTGCCTCCCGAGATCACCGATGAATTGCAAGGGTTGCAAGATGAAGTGCCGCCGGAATCGTGGCCGGATATCCAGGCTGTTTTGCGCGCCGAGTTGGGAACCAGCGACGGCCGTTTTGCCCGTATCGAGGAAGAGCCATTAGCGGCGGCGTCGTTGGGGCAGGCCCATCGCGCCTGGCTGCTGCCCGATGAGCCAGATGGGGCATTGGGTGAATCGGGCGAATCGAGAAATTCGGTGGTGGTGAAGGTACAACGGCCGTTCATCGAGCAAATTGTGCGTATCGACATGGCGGCGCTCAAAGTCGTCGCCCGCTGGACGATGTATTACCCGCCCATTGGACGCCGCGCCGACGTACCCGCCCTCATGGAAGAGTTTGGCGCGACGTTGTGGGAAGAACTGGATTACATCTCCGAAGCGGATAATGCCGAACGTTTTGCCCAAATGTACGCCGACAGCGACCAAATTATCATTCCGGCCGTTTACCGCGATCATTCGTCGGCGCGCGTGATTGTGCTGGAAGATGTGGAAGCGATCAAAATCACGGACACAGAAGCGATGGAGGCGGCAGGAATTGACCCCAAACGTGTGGCCGAGCGGCTGCTGGAGACTTATTTCCTGCAAATTTTTAAGGAAGGATTTTTCCACGCCGACCCCCATCCCGGTAATTTATTTATACGGCCGTATCCTGAAAGCATCTGGGATCCCAACGAACCACGCGAGTTCTGGCTCACTTTCATTGATTTTGGCATGGTAGGGCGCGTCCCCGATTTGATGGGCGAAAACTTACGCAAAGTGATGATTAGCGTTACCCAGCGCGACGCGCAGCAGCTAACCGAAGCGTACAGCGACATGGGTTTCTTCTTGCCCAACGCCGATCTGGACCGCATCACCGAAGCGCAAGCGACGGTTTTGGATCGCATTTGGGGCCGTAATCTATTGGATTTGGCTCGACCCGATCCCAAAGAGATGCAGGAGTTGGGCTTTGAATTCCGCGACTTGTTGTTTGAGTTTCCCTTCCAGGTGCCGCAAGATTTTATTTACCTGGGCCGCTGCCTGGGGATGGTGTCGGGGCTGGTGTCGCTGCTCGACCCGGAAATTAATCCCTGGTATCAGATCGAAAAGTTCGGCGAGGAACTGATTAAAAGCCAGGATGTACGCGGATTTACGGCGGAGACGGCGTGGGCCTTGATACGGCCGTATCTCTCCACCCCCATCCGCATCCAGAAATTGCTAGACACCGTCGAAAAAGGACGCTTGCAAGTAACAAACGTCCCCGACCGCGAAACGCGGCGTCGTCTGGACCGCATCGATAAACGCCTCGGCCAAATTGCCTGGAGCATTTTCGGCGCGGCGGGCATGATTTCGGCGGCGCTGTTTTACCTCTTTAAAAAGCGCGAGAAATAGCGTTTTCAACCGTGCGGACTGCGGCAGTTTTCTATCTCATTCAAAGGGGGGCGCATTTAATTCTTCCGCCAAAATAGCCGCCGTTACATCTTCCAAACTATGCGTCGATTGTTTGCGGCTGATAGCAGTTAACTCGCCTGCCATTTTCGCCGCCAACGCTAATCGTGTTCGCATCGCTTCGTTTCGCGTTGCTTTTTCGGCGCCAGGATGGAGACAAACAACGTCTAGCAGGACAAGCGCGTCCTCATGGCGGTTCTGCCGCATTCTCATGGCGGCAATAGCAGTCAAGGTTGTTAGCATAAGCGGAACAGCTTGTAAGGTTGTGGCGATGTTTAACGCTTCAGTTAATCGTTCTGGGGCCGATTCCATCTGATTTTGGGCAACAGCCATCGCCCCCAATGTAGTTAATGCACGGGCTATGCCGTCTTTATCGTCTACATCTCGGAAAATTGCCAGACTTTCACGACCCCATTCTGATGCTTGCGACATATCGTTGCGTAAGTAGGCCAGTCGGGTCAACCCCAGCAGCGGCCAGGCTGCGCCTTGTTGGTCGCCAGCGGCGCGGAAAATATCGAGACTGGTTTGGAAATGCTCTTCGGCTGCGTTTAGACGGCCGTGTTCTCGAGCAATTAGTCCCGATGTATGAAGCAGCAATCCCAGCCCACGCTGGTCGCCGACAGCGCGACTGATAGTTAATCCCTTCTGGCAGCGATGTTCGGCCATATCATAATCGCCTAAAGCGTAATCGACCATGCCCAGATGGCCTAAATTACGCGCAGCGCCGGCCCGGTAGCCAATTTCTTGGCAAATTGCCAAACTCCGCTTGTAAAACTGGCGCGCATCGGCAAATAATCCCTCCTGACGCATGGTGTGACCTAGGTTGGTCAATGGAAAGGTCATTAAAAAGCGGTCGCCAATGTCTTGACAAATAGCGATACAACGTTCATATAATTGCTTCGCCGATTGGCGGTTTGTGGCGACAATCCCAAGATTGTTCAAGGTGCGCGCCAAACCCCACAAATCGTCAATTTCGTCGGCGATGCGTTGGCTCTCCTCCAAGAGGGTGCGCGTCGCCGTCAAATCTTGGGGGATGATGGCCTGGTTGTTAAGCGTTCGCGCGATTCCCCATTGATCGCCAATTTGGCGATAGATGGTCAAACTTTGCTTGTAGAATATGCGCGCTTGTTCATATTGACTTGCGCTCCAGGCGACATAGCCCAGATTGTTGAGTGCAAAAGCCATATCGACCTGGTTTTCTTCTGTCGTATCCAAAGTTTGCGTGATGCTGAGGCTTTTTTGCAACAGCGTTAGCGATTCCTCATGGCGACCCAATCGGTGATAAAAGCTTCCCTGCCGGGCTAGAGCTTTAGCGTGGGATAGATGAGCGGCCATCTCAAACATGGCAGCGCCTTCCTGAAAGTCGTTTCGCATTTCGTAAAAAAGAGCCAGACTTGGGGCGGCTTTATCGAGCGTAGCGTTGTCCTGCATTTCTACCGCCCATTGCCAGGCCAACCGCACATTTTCGATTAAGGCGTTTATTTCGGCCAGCGCTTCTTGTTGGCGCCCGCCTTTTAAGTTATGTTCTCGCTGTTGCAGAAAGTTGGCAAAGTAGCGACTGTGTTTTGTTTTAACGGCTTGTTGTTCATTGGGTTGACTTTGCAACTTTTCGGCGACGTAGGGGAGCAATGCTTCGGGGATGGCGTAACGGCCGTCTTTCATTTGACGCAGCAGCGATTTATCCACGAGATCGGCAAGTTGAGGGAGGGTTGTTCCGGCAACTACAGCGGCGGTCTCGCGGTCGAATCCGCCGCGTAAAACGGATAATTGACGAAAGGATTTTTGTTCTGGCGCCGTTAACAGATGCCATGAATGGTCAAACACAGATCGTAAACTGCGATGACGTTCCGGCAGATCGCGCAGGTTCGTGGAGAGCATGTCGCGGTTGCGTTCGATTTCGGCGGCGATCTCATGGCAAGGCAAAGCGCGTACCCAGGCGGCGGCCAATTCAATTCCCAAAGGCAAACCGTCTACGAATTGGCAGATTCGAGTAATGGCAGGCCAATTTTCTGCTGCTGAGAAGTTAGGAATGAGGCGGCGGGCGCTTTGTTGGAAGAGTTGGATGGCGGTGAATTCTGAGCGGGGAGCGGCCGTGTCATTGCGGCTGTCTTTGGGGTAGCGTAAGCCGCGTACCTCAACCAGCCATTCGCCATGTAAATGGAGCCGCTCCCGCGAGGTGACGAGTATTTTGACGTTGGGGGCTTGGCTTTGAATTTCCGACAGCAGGTCAACGGTAGTGAGCAAATGCTCGAAGTTGTCGAGGATTAATAGTAAATTTTTGGGGCGTAAATAATCAAGGAGTTGCTGTCGGGGGGCGGAACGGCCGTAAAACGAGAACCTCAGCGAATTGGCGATGGACGTTATCAGAAAACGGCCGTCGTTAACGGCGGCCAGCGGCACAAAGACGCAGCCATCTGCAAAACGGTCTGGGCAGCTTTGGGCGATTGCTAGGGCTAGTCGAGTTTTGCCCATTCCGCCAACGCCAACCAGAGTCAGCAGCCGACAATTTGGGTCGGCCAGGCGTTGTTGAATCTGGGCTAATTCAGCGGCGCGGCCAACAAGCGGCGTGGCCGGCAAGGGGCCGGTCGCCGGCCGTTTGTCAATTGGAGCGGGCGTTTTGGCATCGCGGATATGGGTGTACAGTGTGGTTGTTTCAGTATCGGGGAGGACGCCTAACTCTTCTTTTAATATGCGGACGCATGTTTGGTATTGGCGCAGCGCGGCCGTTCGCTGATTTTTTGCCGCGTACAGCTTCATCAATTGCCTGTGGGCTGTTTCGTGCAATGGATCATGCGTCGCCCAGCGTTGGGCAAAGTCAATGGCGCGATCTATCTTGCCTTCAGCTTCATAACAAAGCGCTAATTGCTCTAAAACGCGACTCATCTGTTGGTTCAAACTGTCTGCTTGATATTGCTGCCATTCATCAAACGCGGCGCTGTCGGCCAGGCCGAATCCAACCATGAAATCGCCATGATAAAGCGTGGCGGCTTGGGAGAGGCGATCTATTTTTAGGGGACATGATTCGTTCTTGACTTGTTCAAGCAATACGAGAAATTGTGTCACATCACATTCAACAACATCTAAGTCTAAACCAATAGCGCCTCTTTCCACGGTTAATCCAATTCCCCCCATCGCTTTTTTTAAAGCCGAAAGGGTTGTTCGCAACGCTGCGCGGCTGCGACGATGGTCTAATTCTGGCCAAAGCAGGGCTGTGAGCGTCTCTCGGCCACAGGGTTGGGCGGCAACGGCCAGGTAGGCGATGAGGGCGATGGCTTTGCGTGTGTTGACGGAGAGGGGCTGATTGTCGCGGATGATGCGAGGCGAACCGAATAGTTGAAGGGTTATGGTTTCCTTAATGGTTTTCATGACGATCTCATGACGGCCGTTTGGTATGCTGGCGTCATATTATTTTCTGTCCATCAAATTGATATACGGAGGTCTATCATGTTTTTACCGCGAATTGTTTCTGATGTTTTCTTGTTTTGGTTGCCGGCATTGATTGTGGGCGGCCCGCGCCAGGAAAAAGGGCAGGGTTTGGTGGAGTACGCCCTGGTTCTGGTATTAGTCGCTGTCGTCGTCATCGCCATTCTCACTGTGCTTGGCCCCCAAATCGGCAATGTGTTCTCCCGAATTACATGCGGTTTGAGTTCTACTTGCTGATTGATATGTGGCCGGCGGGCGCATGGCGTTTTCTCGAACGTACTGGGGTAGGCAATGTCATGCGCCCTTTTGTATGCTTATAGTGTACATGATCGCCTTGCTTGTTGTCATGTGTGTCCAGCAAGAAAAGGAGCAATTGGTCTGGACAGATAGCATATAATAAATTCAGGAGAAACGGATGTCTGGCATTTGGATTATTGCGGCAATAGCGTTGGTTCTGACGCCGGTGGTTCTCGCCCATGAATTGGGACATTTTTTTGCGGCGCGCTTATGCGGTATTCAGGTGGAAGAGTTTGGTTTGGGACTACCGCCGCGCGCTATGAAATTGTTCAAGCGTAACGGTACGCTTTATTCGCTAAATTGGGTTCCGCTGGGGGGTTTTGTACGTCCGGCTGGCGAGAATGATCCGAATGTGTCTGATGGATTAGCCGCCGCGCACTGGGCCGCGCGCTTGTTTGTGTTGGCGGCCGGGGCCGGGGCTAATTTTGTGTTGGCGTTTGTTGTACTATGGTTGGCGTTTATGTTGGGATCGAAGGCGACGGAAATAACGGCCGTGCTGCCTGATTCGCCTGCCTTAGCGGCCGGTTTGCAGCCGGGCGATGTGTTGGTTGAGGTGAACGGCGTTATGGTGGATGGGCCTAAAATCATCGCTGACATGGGCTTTAATCACGGAGGCCAGGCCCTTGTGGTTACAGTTTTGCGCGATGGCGAACAACTTTCTTTATTGTTGACGCCGCGGCGACCGGGGGAGTATGATGGAACGCGCGAAGGGCCAATTGGGATTGAGGTGGATCAATTGAGCGGCGATGTATATTTACATCGTCGTCCGTATAATGCAGCGGTGGAAGCGGTCAATTATGTATCTGCGGTTGTGGCCGCAACTTGGAACGCGCCAGGTCAGGTAGCCCGCGGCGAGATGAGCGGGGCGGATGCCCGTCCAGTGAGTGTGGTAGGACTTAGCCAGATAGCGGGGCGGGCGGCTGCCAATTCAGTGATTACGGGCAGTCTGTTTCCCTTATTGTTGATGATCGGGCTGATTAATGCAGCTTTGGGACTGACGCAGTTGCTACCGCTTCCCGCTTTGGACGGCGGAAGGATTATGTTTATTTTGGTTGAGATTGTGCGAGGGCGTCGTGTGGCTCCAGAACGGGAAACGGCCGTGCATCGAGTTGGTATTTATGCAATGCTGGCGTTGATGGTTGTTTTGATCTTGCGGGACATTGTGGATCCGATCTTGCCGTTTTAGCGTATCACCAGCGAAAAAGACGCCAACGCAGTCCCGGACGGCGTAAATAAGCGATATTCTCGCTTAAGCGGGCCGGTCTAAAGCCAAAATTTCGCAGTACCGAATCATATTCGGCCACTTCGGGCACAAAAAAACGGTCAATAAAATAATGGGTGATGGGGGGACGCCACCACCATCTAAAGAGCGCTCTGGACACAGGGTGTAAGATCAACAACGGAATAGGAAGCGGGAAACGGGAAAGATTGGCAGCGTTAAGCGCGTGTTTTACAATGTCCCGATAGTGTAATTGCTCTTCCCCAGCTACTGTGATTGTTTTGTCGATCAAATCGGGCCGGTCTAATGATTGGATTAAACAGCGAGCGAAATCTTCTACCCATAAGGGCTGCATGAGTATGTTGCCGCCGCCGGGCATCCAGACGATGGGCCATGTCCATATTGCCAGGGAAACGATTGTTTCGGTGAACAGGTCGCCGCGGCCAAAAAGGGTGGCGGCGCGCAGGATGGTGTAAGGGATGCCGCTTTGCTGTACCAGTCGCTCAACTTCGCCTTTTGTTTGCAGCAAGGCGTGCAGCGCGTCGTGATTGGCGCCAATGCGGCTGACGACGATGAGGCGCTGCACAGCGGCGCGGCGGGCTTCTTCGATGAGTCGTTCGGTTCCTTCGATGTCTACGTGGCGCAGCAGCCGATTGCGGCCCCGCGATTCGGCTCCGGCTAAATGGATGACGGTATCTACGCCTGCCAGTTGTTCGCGCAAATCGAGGGGGTTGTTGATACGGCCGTGATGCGCTTTTGCCTCTATGCCGGCTTGGTCTAATTGAGGCATGAGGGAACGGCCGATAAACCCGTTTGCGCCGGTCACTAAAATCATACGGTAATTGTAATGTGGAATATGTAAAACGTGAAGGTCGGAGCATGAAACGGTATAATTGCCTAATGGCACGCTTTTGCTTGATTGGTCCAACTTATCCTTATCGCGGAGGTATCGCGCATTATACGACGTTGTTAGCGCGTCATTTGCGCGAAGAACATGAGGCGCTGTTGATTTCGTTTTCGCGGCAATATCCAGCCTGGTTGTTTCCCGGTAAGAGCGATAAGGACCCCAGTGAACGGCCGTTACGCACCGAAGCCGAATATCT